>JAUWAH010000127.1 GCA_030602145.1 Desulfobulbus sp. | reverse complement strand
ATGACCATCATGTCGCCGTTGTCGGCCACGAAGAAATAGCCGCCGCTCCATTCGCCGACCCCGTAGAGATCGGACGACTTGTTCACGTTCCAGCGTTCCATGGTATAATTCACCTCGCATCCTCCTCCGGCACCAACCAGTCTCTTCTATAATAAAGGGGCATGCGTGGCGTCAAGCGCACCACGACTCCCTTACGGAAACCTAACATTTTATTCGGCCGGCCAGCAACCGAATCGGCATGCCATCCGCCATCGGCCGGTTCAAGGTGATCTTGCGGCCAACGGCCACTGCCCGCCGGTACGCCTCGCCGTCCATGGCGGCGGATCGGCCGCGCATCCGTCGCAGGCGGGGGAAACGATAGGCGACGAAGTCCTCCAGCCGCTCCTGCGCTCGGCAGGCCGGCAGGCTGTCCGGCCCGGATTGTTGTCCGGAGGCCACCGGGCAGGCGTTGCGGCTTTGTTCCAGGGTTTCGCGGAATCCGGCCAGAAGGCCCAGGAAGTAGCTGGTTCGGGCAAACCGTCCCTTGCCGGCAAATCCCCTTCGATGCTGCTCCCAAAAGGCCTGCAAGCGGTTTTCGAGGAAATGGTAGCAGTGTTCGGCAATGGCCACCTCCTCCACCCGGCCCAGAAGTTCGATGGTCTTGAAGGAGTGGTCGCTCTGCGGGTCGTAGAGCGAGGCGCAGATCACCCGGACGCCGAAGCATCCCTCCAGGATGGCACAGATCGACTTGCGATGCGAGGGCAGGGTTCGGCCGCCGGTGTTGATGGTCCGGTGGATCAGATCCTCGTCCTCGGCCAGGCCGTCGAAGTCGAGCCGGTGCCGGGCCAGGAGTTCGGTGGCCCGCTGCACCGCCAGGGCCGCCTCGTGTTCGTTGTCGGAGTCGCCCAGGGCCAGCAGTTTGCGTACCTTGTCGATGATCCGCCGGCCCGGTTCGGTGGCGGCGGAGCCGGCCGCCAGGTCGGCCACCGAGTCCGCCAGGTCGGCACCGGCCCGCTGAAAGGCGGGATCCAGGCCGAGCCGCAGGCAGCATTCCCGGAAGAGCGGACCGTGGCCGGCGTCTTCGCGGCCATACAGCTCACTGCACATCTGATGGGCCATCTCATGCTTGAGCACCTGGAGGGTCACGGACCAGGGATGGCGGCTGATCAGGAAATGGCTGATCCGCAGGCTCCGGTCCGCGGCCGACCAGGTCCCCAACTCCGTTCTGCCGGAGCTGATGGCAAGCACCGGCAACCGCAGGCGGAGACCGAACTGGAAGCAGATGTCTCGGTATTCCTTGGTCAATTGGCTGAGCCAGGCGGCGTGCAGGCGGCTGTCCATGGCGTCCATCTCAGATCACCGCCACGTTGGAGTTCAGCCGCCGCAGAGCCTCGATCCGGGCCAGGACCGGCGGATGGCTGTAGTTGAGGAAAACATGGAGCGGATGGGGCGTGAGGTTGCTCAAGTTGCTGACGCTCAGCCGCTTCAGGCCACCGATCAGCGCCTCGCCGCCATGCTCCGCCAGGGTTCGGGCGGCATAGCGGTCGGCCTGGTATTCGTTGCGGCGGGAAAAGATGTTGAAGCCGATCCCCAGCAGCGTCGAGATCGGTGCGTAGAGAAATCCGAAAAAGACCAGGTAGGCGTAGATCGAGATCTGCTCCATGCCAAAGGCGGCGAACAGGCCCTGATTGCCGAGAAAGAGCGACAGGATGAAGAACATGATGCCCATCTGCAGGATGGAGAGCACCAGCATAATCGGAATATGCCGGAGTTTGTAATGGCCCATCTCATGGGCGAGCACCGCCACGATCTCGGCGGGGGAGAGTTTCTCCATCAGGGTGTCGAAGAAGACGATGCGCCGGAAGCGGCCAACACCGGTGAAGAAGGCGTTGGCGCGGGTGGAACGCTTGGAGCCGTCCATGGTGTAGATCCCCTGGAGGGCGAAGCGCTGGGCGGCGGCGTAGTGGGTGATGGCCTCCTTGAGTTCTCCATCGGCCAGGGGGGTGAAGGTGTTGAACAGCGGCATGATCACCACCGGCGCCAAAAATTGGACCACCAGGATGAAGGCCACGGCAGCGCCCCAGCACAGCAGCCAGGCCATGGGGCCGCTGGCCTCGAACAGCCAGAGGATGGCGGCCAGAAGCGGCCCGCCGAGCAGCGCGGTCAGCAGCATGGCTTTCAGGATGTCGAGCAGGTAGGTGGCCACGGTGGTGGTGTTGAAGCCGAACCGTTGTTCAATCACAAAGGTCGAGTAGGCCGAAAAGGGTAGGTTGAGCAGGCTGGCCAGCAGGGCGAGCAGGCCGGTGAACAGCAGGCCGGTGGGGATCGGGCCAAAATCGAAGCCGCGGGCAACGAGATCGAAAAAGTTGAAGCCGCCGGCAAGAATGAAGCCAAGTGTCACCACCAGGCTGACCGTCGACTGCACCAGGGAGAACCGGGTTTGCACCCTGGTGTATTCCTGGGACCTGGCGTACTGGTCGCGGTCATAGACGCCGGCGAATTCGGCCGGCAGTTCGGGGTTGAGTGAGCGCAGGTTGAGCAGGGCCACCATCAGCTCGATGAGGTAGCCCAGGAGAAGAACACTCAGGATGAAAAGGAGATAACCGTTCATTGCCGTCAGAATTCCATGGGTATGCGTCACGGTGCAAAAAAAAGTGCGATGCACTTACAGGAGATTGGCAGGTGGTGCAAGAAAATTGTGCTGCTCTGGTCTATCGTTTTGTTTTTTTGTGTGTTTGGCGGAATTTTTCCCGGTGGTTCGGGGGCGGGGTTTGACAGGAATCCTCACCTCGCGTATAGAGAAGAAAAACACGCGCCTGGAGGCGAAGTCTATGGCAACACAACTGGAACCCAACGGACAACCGGCCCCCCCCCACCTCCCCACTCCCCCGCCAAGACCATCCAAGGGGCTCTCCACCGGTAAGGTGGTGGGGATTGTGGTCGCGGCCATGCTCCTCACCATGGCGGCCACCCTGCTGATCATCAGGAGCTGGCTCTTTCCCAGTCCGTTTGAGCCGGTGGTGCTCAGCAAGGCCGAGGAGCAGCAGTTGGAACGCAAGCTGGAGCGGTTCGAACGGATCGGCAGCCGGCCATCGTCTTCCGCCCATCTGCCTCAGGTGGAAACACCGACCGAGGCCGCTCTGCGGCCCGAACCCTACAGCGAGGAGAACGCCTCCCGCGAAATCCGGTTGAGCGAGCGGGAGATCAACAGCATGATCGGCCAGAATCCCGATCTGGCCACCCGGATGGTGGTCGATTTCGCCAGCGATCTGGTCAGTGTCAAGCTGCTGATTCCAATGGACCCGGATTTTCCCATCATGGGCGGCAAGATCCTCAGGGTCCGGGCCGGGGCTGAACTGGCGTTCCGGGCCGGTCGACCGGTGGTCATCCTGCGCGGCGTTTCGGTGATGGGCGTGCCGTTTCCCAACGCCTGGCTGGGCGGCCTGAAGAACATCGACCTGATCCAGGAATTCGGCACCGATCCCGGTTTCTGGAAGGGGTTCGCCGACGGGGTTGAAACCGTCGAAGTTCGTGACGGCAGTCTCCGCATAGTACTCAAGGAGTAAACGGCGACGGAGTCAGCGGTTGCCCGATGGACCGGCCCGTCGGGCAACCGGGGGGTGGCATTACTTTTTCTGATTACCCAGAATCTTCAGCCAGGCACCCGTTGACGGGAAGAGATCTCTCACTTACGTTCGAGATGACGTCCGAAAGATGTCATTTCGACGAGCACAGCGAGGAGAAATCTCCAGGGTCTTCATCAGGACGCCAAACGAAAAAAATAGCTGAGTTTTGGGGGCATCAGTTTACTTTTTGTTTTTCTTGCCGGATTTTTTCTTCCCCTTGTTCTTCGCCTTGTCGTCTTTCTTCTTCTCCTTGGCAGGTCGCACCGGCGGCTGATCGAGTTCATCCTGGTGGAATTCGGTGAACCAGGAAATGTAGGCATGCACATCAGCGGGCATCCGCGAGGTGACCCAGGATCGAAGCCGTTCCATGGCCTCCTCCAGGGTTTTGGCGTTGGCCTGGTCGATATTTTCCTGGGAGATGAAGGTCGGGTGAATGAGTCCTTCCTCAAAGGCCCGGCGGAGAATGTCCATGGACTCGCCGGGATGGAGGTCGCAGAGGGTGGCGGCCAGGTTGCCCCAATAGTAGGAGTCGCGTTCGGCCTCGTTGCCGGTGAACAGTCCCTGGAGAAAGCGGACTACCTCGTCCCGGTGAAACGGCTGGAAGGCGACCACATAGGAGAGGGCCTCCATGGCCGCGCAGCGGACGAACTGGTCGACGTTGCGGTGAACCACCAGATTCTTGATCGTGTCCAGGGAGCCATCGCTGGTGCGATACAGCAGGGTGGGCAGGGTTTCGGTGGTCATGTCACCCCAGATGTCGACCAGCTGCTCCTCGGGGATGGAAAAGGCGCGAATGAAGGGCAGATGGGCGGCGGGCTCACCGAACTCGGAGAGCAGGGTGGCGGCATAGACGTGGGCGTTGCGCTGCTCCAGGGAGTAGAGCAGCGGATTGTCGGCCACCGACTCGATGATTTTGATCAGGTGCGGGGTCAGTTCCTCCCGATGCTGGAGTGCCTCTTCGACCTCCTCGCGCAGGTAGGTGTCGCCCATCTGGTCGAAGGCATAGAGCAGGGCTTTGACGTCGAAATCACTCATGGGGACCGGCCTCGGGAGGTTGAAGGAGGAGGGGAAGAAACGTCGGCACTCTAAAAACTTTTCATCCGGGCGTCAACGGATTGCTGCCCGGCGGCGAGCGGTCCCATTCAACGGCTGTTCAGCGCGAGACGAATTCCGGCGGGCGTGTTGCTGGCCTGCACCCCCAGGGGCTGGAGCAGTTGAAAAAGCGGCCGGCCGAAGGCAAAGAGTTCCCGGGCCAGAGACAATCGATGGCTGGCGGCAACCTGGGAGCGAAAGGCCAAGTCGCGACTGACAGCGACTTCCAGGTCGGCCAGCAGGGCGGCTTTGGTTGCGGGGTGCTCCAGTTGGCGGCCGATCGTCTCTAGGTCCGGGCAGGGGCAGGTTGTTTCGTGATCCCGGATCAGGGCGAGCAGGGGGTCGTCGGCGGACAGGCAGTCAAAGCGGGTCAGCAGGTCCTGTCCGGCCAGGTCCAGCAGCGGCCCGGTGTCGGTGCAGTCGAGGACGGAGCAGGCCATGGGCCGGTGGTGATAACGGCGACAACCCTTGGTTGTTTCGTCGAAAAAGGCGCAGCACCAGGTGGAGCCCTGTCCGGCCAGTTTAAGGAATTCGTGGTGGACAGGTTCGGGACAGCGCCCCAACGGCTGAAAGGCCAACTCGCCTCGGCGTACCGTGATCAGGTCATCGATCTGCAGCCGGCCGGCGCGGATCAGTGCCAGGTCGGGTCCGTGTAGCGCCGGGCCGCCCTGGCGGCAGCAGGTGCCGCACCGCTTGCAGGAGGAGGTGATGCTCACGGCAGAATGTCCAGGGGATCACCCTTGCGGAGGGTTCCGGGCACGATCACCTTGGTGAAGATGCCTTCGCGGGGCATGATGCAGTCGCCGACCTGCTTGAAAATCTCGCAGCCGTGGTGGCATTTCTTGCCGATCTGGGTCACCTCCAGCACCACCTGGCCGTTGCCGAGCCGGGTGCCAATGGGCAGTTTGGCCAAATCGAGGCCCAGGGTGGTGATGTTTTCGGCAAAGGCGCCGGGGTCCAGTTCCAGTCCCTTATTGCGCATGAAGTCGATGGATTCCTCGGCCAGCAGGCTGATCTGACGGTGCCAGTCGCCGGCGTGGGCGTCGCCGACCATGCCGTGGTCAACCTTGACCTCAATGGCGTCCACCGGCTCCTTGTTGACGCCCTTTTCCCGACTGATGTTGAGTGAAATGATTGTTCCCATGGCTGTTGTTTTGCTGTCAGTGGTTTGTTTGTGCAGTTGGTCCGGCGCGGATGGTGTCCTGCTGCTATTTCGGGATAGTTGAGTTTGTTGGCGTGGTCAGTTTGCCAAGCAAGATATCTTCGATGTTTTGTCGCGAGTCGAAAACCGTCAGTACCGTGACAAGGCTGTCGCCAACCCTGAACATAATGCGCCAGGGAGGCACGACCAGCTCCCGATACAGAACAATGCCCTGGGCCTGCAACTCCGGTACGTATCGTCCGCGATGTGGATGGTGATGCAGTTCGGCCGTTGCTTGTTTGATTCGTGTCAAAATGGTTCGCGCCCGCGCCGGGCTTTCCTGGGCGATGTGGGTAACAATCCGTTCGAGATCCCGGACAGCCGAGTCGGCCCACAGGACCTGAAACTCCTTGTTCATTCGTTCGTCAACTTCGCTTCAAGATGTGCGAACACCTCGTCCTGGGAAAGGACGTTTCCCCTTCTGATATCCTCTTCCCCCAAGGCAATCAGCTTCAGAATGCCGATAGCATTGCGCATGTTCTCATAACTCTGCGGGTCCTGAAGCACCGCCTTGGGCTCCCCGTTTTGGGTGATGATCACGGGGCGCTGGGTTTCGTTGACTTGCTTGAGCAAGTCTGCCGCCCGCGATTTGAGATAGGTAACGGGCCTGATGTCGGTCGTTATATGCATAGCACACCTCCGGTCCGTTTACGGTACTCTATTCGGGCCGAATGTCAATGGGCTTGGCAACCTGGGCAAAAAGTGAACTTTTGATTGATGGATTGGGAAAAAGTCGGAAAACGGCTCTTTTGTCGAGCGGAGCGAGAAATCTCCGGAATAATCGAGAGATTTCTCGTCGCTGCGCTCCTCGAAATGACAGCAATCCACTTGTATGAGGCCATCAAGTTTGGTCTGCCCTACCATGACGGTCACACCATCAATTCCGTGCTCAAATACCGTTCGCCGGTGTCGGGCAGGATGACCACGATCCGTTTGCCTTGAAAGGTGGGCCGTTCGGCCAGCCGCAGCGCTCCGGCCAGGGCCGCGCCGCCGGAGATGCCGCAGAGAATGCCTTCGGTACGGGCCAGCATCCGGGCCTTTTCCATGGCCTCGTCGTTGTCCACGGTCAGGAT
>JAUWAH010000199.1 GCA_030602145.1 Desulfobulbus sp. | reverse complement strand
TTCAATAAAAACAGTAAGAAAAGGTGGGGTGTCTCTTGTCGGCCAGCGGCGGGGCCGGCCCGCCTCGGCACCGTGCAAGGTGCGCCGACCCCGGAGCGGGCGGCAACGGTGGTTCGCCGGCGTTGCGGTTGAAAAGCTGTTGACGCAGGGTGGCCGATTCCCTTATTAGAAGGGGCCACCAGGTTTCAGGACGATTCGATTCGACGGGGGAGGTGCGGCATGCAGGGCATGGTCCAGGTGTATACCGGCGACGGCAAGGGCAAGACCACCGCCGCCCTGGGTTTGGCCCTGCGGGCCGCCGGAGCCGGCCTCAGGGTGTATATCGGCCAGTTCATCAAGAACGCCGACTACAGCGAGCTGACCTCGCTGCAAGGTTTGGCCGACCGGATCACCGTCGTCCAGTACGGCCGGGGCTGCATGCTGGTCACCGAGCCTGACCAGGCGGACATCGACGCCGCCCGCACCGGACTGGCCGCCCTGACAACGGCCATGGGCTCCGGCGCCTACGACCTGGTCGTTGCCGACGAGATCCTGGTGGCCCATGCCCTGGGCCTGCTCGGTGAGGACGATCTCCTCGCTCTCTTGACGCTTCGACCGCCTGCGGTGGAATTGGTGCTCACCGGCCGGGGAGCGCCGGCCTCGATCATCGCCCGCGCCGACCTGGTCACCGAGATGCGCCCGCTCAAGCACTATTACGATCGGGGCGTCCAGGCCCGCAAAGGCATCGAAGCCTAACCCTCACCACGGCGCCCGGCCCGACCGACCGGCGGCCGATGACCCGGAGTCAACCATGACCAACAAAGCAGCCTGCCTGGCGGTGCTGGGCACCGGTTCGGACGTGGGCAAGTCGATCGTCACCACCGCCCTGTGCCGGATCTTCGCCAACCGTGGTCTGCGGGTGGCACCGTTCAAGGCCCAGAACATGTCGAACAACTCCGGGGTCACCCCCGAGGGGTTGGAGATGGGCCGGGCCCAGATCGTTCAGGCCGAGGCGGCCCGCGTCCCCCCGCACTGCGACATGAACCCGGTGCTGCTCAAGCCGGTGAGCGACGTCGGCTCCCAGGTGATCCTGCACGGCGTCGCCTGGATGGACGCCACCTCCCAGTCCTATTACACCAAAAAGGAGGTCCTGTTCGCCGAGAGCCGGGCGGCGCTCGACCGGCTGCGGGCCGGCCACGACCTGATCGTCCTGGAGGGGGCCGGCTCCTGTGCCGAGGTCAACCTGATGGCGAACGACATCGTCAACCTGCGCATGGCCGCCTATGCCGAGGCGCCGGTCATCCTGGTGGCCGACATCGACCGCGGCGGCGTCTTCGCCCAGATCGTCGGCACCCTGGCCTGCCTGTCGGCCGAGGAGCAGGCCCGCATCGGCGGCTTTGTCATCAACCGGTTTCGCGGGGACCTGAGCCTGTTTCAGCCGGGCATCGACTGGATGCGGCAGCGCACCGGCAAGCCGGTGTTCGGGGTGCGGCCCTGGTTCAAGCATTTCCACATCGAGGCCGAGGACGCGGTGGTCATCGAAAATCCCCGCCCCTACCAGCCGACCGGGGACAGTACACCGGCCATCGGCGTCCTCCGCCTGCCCCATATCTCCAATTTCACCGATTTCGATCCCCTGGCCACCCTGGAAGGGTGCCGCCTGGTCTATTTGCAGCAGCCGCAGCCGCTCGATCGGCTTGCGGCCGTCATCCTGCCGGGCTCCAAGGCCACCTGCGCCGACCTCCACTGGCTGGAGGACACCGGCTGGCGGGAGCATCTGCTGCGGTATACGGCCGGCGGCGGCCACCTGCTCGGCATCTGCGGCGGCTACCAGATGCTCGGCACCCGGGTCCATGACCCGGACGGCATCGAAGGCCCGCCCGGCGCTACCCGAGGACTGGGGCTCCTGCCGGTGGAAACGGTCCTCAAGAGCCCCAAGACCACCACGATCACCGACTTCACCTGGCAGGGGGTGGCCGGCCGCGGCTACGAGATCCACATGGGCCGCACCGATCCGCCCCGGGAACGCAGCCTGGTGACGGTCCAGCGCCGCAACGGGGTCGTCTGCGATGACCGCGACGGGTGCGTGGCGGACAACGGCCGGGTGCTGGGCACCTACATGCACGGCCTGTTCGACAGCCCGGCCATCACCAGGTGCTGGCTGGCCGCCATCGGCCTGGGGGATATCCCGGTCGACCGGCTGCACGGGCCGGCGGCCCGGGATCGGGCCTACGAGCAGTTGGCCGAGCACGCCCTGGCCCACCTGGACATCGAGGCGATCACGGCCCTGCTGCCGCCGGCGCTGCGCGAGGGGGGATGCCATGCTTGAGGGCCACGGGGGCAACGTCTTCGCGCTGGCCGAACGGCTGGGCTGCCGGCCCGAGGAGATCGTCGACATGAGCAGCAACATCAATCCGCTCGGCGCCCTGCCCGGATTGATCGATCACCTCCGCGACCGCATGGACCGGATCCGGGTGCTGCCCGAGGTCGACGGCCGGGCGGCGATCCGCGCCCTCGCCGGGCTGCTCGGGGTGGAACCGGAACGGGTGCTGGCCGGCTGCGGCACCACCCAGTTCATCTACACGGCCTGCGCCGCCCTGGCCAGCCGGCGGGTCCTGATCGTCGGGCCCACCTATGCCGACTATGCCGACGGCTGCCGGGTGCACGGCATCGAGCCAGACTTTTTCCTGACCGGTCCGGCCGAGGAGTTCGCGCCGGACCCGGAGCGGCTGGCAGCGGCCCTGGCCGGCTGCGACACGGTCTTTCTCTGCAACCCCAACAATCCCACCGGCCGGCTGATGGCGCACGCCGACCTGGTCGAACTCTGCCGGAGCCATCCCCGGGTCCGCTTCATCATCGACGAGTCCTACCTGCCCTTTGCCCCGGCGGACCAGGCCCGGGGCATGGCCGGCTGCGGCCTGGACAACGTCCTGGTCCTCTGGTCGGTCTCCAAGATCTTCGGCATGCCGGGGCTGCGGGCCGGCTTCCTGGTGGCGACACCGGCGGTGATCGACCGGTTCCGGCGCTGGATGCAGCCCTGGTGCCTCAACAGCCTCGCCCAGGAGGCGGTCTGCTTTCTGGGGGCCAACCGACCGGCGGTGACCGCCTTCATCGACCGGACCCGCGCCTACCTTGCCGAGGAGGGCGAAGGGTTCCGGCGGCGGCTGGGCTCCGACCGCCTGACGCTGTTCCCGAGCGTGACCTCCTACGTGCTCATCGGCCTGCCCCTGGACCGGCGCGCCACCGAGGTCTGCACCCTGCTGGGCGATCAGCGGCTGCTGATCCGCAACTGTGCCAATTTCCACGGCCTCGACGAGAGGTACGTCCGTATCGCCCTCAAGGATGCGGCCAGCAACCATCTGGTGGCCCGTCACCTGCTGGCCGCGGTCGGCGCGGGGGGCTGAGGCGGCCATGGCCCCGATCGATCTGCTCCCCTGGCTGCCCATTCCGGCGGCCTTTGCCCTGGACGCCCTGCTGGGCGACCCCCGCTGGCTGCCCCATCCGATCCGCTGGATGGGGTGGGCCATCGAGCGGGCCGAACCCCGGTTCCGCCGCCTGATCGCCCGGGAGCACCTAGCCGGCCTGGCCTTCGCCCTCACCCTGATCCTCGGCTGCTGGGCGCTGGCCGCCCTGGCGGTCGGCCTGGCCTGGCGGCTGCATCCGGCGGCGGGGTTTGCGGTGGAAACCGTGTGCCTCTTCTACTGCCTCTCGGCCCGGTCCCTGGACCAGGCGGCCATGGAGATCCACGGGTCGCTGGCCGCCGGCGAAATCGAGCGAGCCCGCGGCCAGGTGGCGATGATCGTCGGCCGGGATGTGAGCAGCTATCAGGGTGACGACATCGCCCGGGCCACGGTGGAGACCGTGGCCGAAAACGCGGTCGACGGCGTGCTGTCGCCGCTCTTCTACGCCGCCCTCGGCGGCGCGCCCCTGGCTCTGGCGTATAAGATGGTCAACACCCTCGACTCGATGGTCGGTTACAAGAACCCGCGCTATCTGCACTTTGGCCGGGCTGCGGCCCGGATCGACGACGCGGCCAACTTCCTGCCGGCCCGGTTGTCCGTGCTCCTCATCGGTCTGGCCGCCCAGCTCACTGCCGGTCTGGCCGCTGGTCGCGCCCTGCATGTTGCCCGGCGGGAAGGCTCGCACCACGCCAGCCCCAACGCCGGTTACCCGGAGGCGGCCTTTGCCGGTGCCCTGGGGGTGCGGCTTGGCGGCCCCAACATCTACCATGGTGTCCTGGTGGACAAGCCCTTCATCGGCAAGGACCTGGGCGCGGTTACCGTGGACCACGTGGTGCCCGCCTGCCGCCTGATGCGCCGCACCGCCCTGCTGGGTTGCCTGCTTGCCTGGCTGGCCGCCCTGCCCATGCTGTAACCCCGACGTCCGCCCCTTCCTCCTCCGGCCGGACAGCGGCCAGTCCCTCACTCCTCGATCCGCACCCTGGCCAGGATCGCCGCGCCGGCGATAAAGAGCACCAGCAGACTGAGCACCCCCCAGCGGCTGTCGCCGGTCAGCCGGCCGACCAGCCCCATCAGCAGGGGGCCGGTGATGGCGGCGAATTTGCCGAAAATATTGTAGAAGCCGAAAAATTCGGCGCTCTTCTCCGGGGGGATCAACCGGCCGAAGAGGCTGCGGGACAGCGACTGGATACCGCCCATGGCCGAGGCCACCAGAAAGGCGATGGCCCAGAAGAGGGCGGTCTTTAAGCGCGGATCACCGATCGACGGCAGGAGGAAGGCGCAGACGGTCACCAGGCAGTAGATGAGGATGCCCGCCTGGAGCATGGTCTTGGCGGACCAGCGGGTCGCCAGCCGGCCGAAGAGGAGGGCGAAGGGGAAGGCCACCACCTGGATGAACAGCAGGACCGCGATCAACAGCGGCACGCTGAAGCCGAGATCGCGGCCGTAGGCGGTGGCCATGCTGATCACCGTGTCGACCCCGTCGATGTAGAAGAAGTAGGCGAGCAGAAAGAGGAAGACCTGCGGATAGCGGCGGATCTCGGCAAAGGTTTTGCCGATGCGGACAAAACTGTCCCGGATGGGGGCTGCCGAGGGGGGCAGGCTGTGGACCTGGCGCAGGCTGCGCATGGCCGGCAGGGAAAAGGCCAGCCACCACAGCCCGACCAGGACAAAGCCGATCCGCGTTTCCGTGGCCGGCAGGGGACCTGAGCCCCCGGCGGCCAGGATCAGGCCGATGACCGCCGCAAACGGGATCACCGAGCCGATGTAACCGTAGCCATAGCCCCGGGCCGAGACCACGTCCATCCGTTCCGGCCGGGTAATGTCCACCAGAAAGGCATCGTAGAAGATGTTGGCCCCGGCCCAGCCGACCCGGGCCAGGGCGAACAGCACCAGGCAGGCTAGCCACTGGCCGGCCGGGATCAGGGGCAGGGTCAGGGTGAGGAGGACGCCGACCAGGACAAAGCCGGTGAACAGCCGCTTCTTGCGGCCCGGATAGTCGGCCATGGCCCCGAGCACCGGGGCGAGCAGGGCGACGAGCAGCGAGGCGGCG
>JAUWAH010000410.1 GCA_030602145.1 Desulfobulbus sp. | reverse complement strand
GCAACAGATGATAAAGAAGAGGTATTCCTCGGCCGGGCGCAACCCCAGGGCAGGCTCAGTGGCGATCATGGTCGGCCGAATGTAGAGGGTGGCGCCGGGTGTCTTGGGCACCCATTCCTGGTCGAGGTAGACCATGGCCCGCAGAGCCTGGAGGACCCGTTCCTGGGGAAAACGGGGCATGCACATCCGCAGGGCCGACTGATTCATCCGGGTGAAGTTGTCCTGCGGACGGAACAAAAAGATCTGGTCATCCTTGCCCCGGTAGGCCTTCATGCCCTCGAAGATGGCCTGGCCGTAGTGAAAGACCATGGCCGCCGGATCCAGCGCAAACGGCCGATACGGCTCGATGGTCGCATCGTGCCATCCTTCCTGGCGGTTCCACCGCATGGTGAACATATGATCGGCGAAGAACTGGCCGAAGCCCAGGTTGTCCTGGTCGGGTTTCGGCTTTAATTGGTCGGCCGTTGCCTTTTGCAGCGTCACTTCAAGTTCCTTGTTGATCATCTTTCCACCCTGCTTTCGCCGGCTGCATGCAGCCGATTTCAGATTTTTGTGTGATTCGAATCAATTCCGACGCCCTTTATGGCGCCGACCGATCCCCCCGCCGGCCGCCTATCATGCATAACCCGCAACAATTCCGGGAGAATAATCGATCAGTCGGCGGGACACAAGCGGTACGCTGGACCAAGGCAGCTTTTTTCGACCACCCGGCCGCCCCGTGCACAGGGGACGGGGGTCAGGTGATGAGGGCGCGCAAACGGCGCAGGTTGTCCACATCCTCGGCCAGATCATCCCCCTTGTCCGTCTCCAGGGTCATAGGCAAGTCACGAAAGCGGGGATCGTTGAGCAGCAGGCGGAAACCGTCCAGGCCGATGTGCCCCTCGCCGATATGATGGTGCCGGTCAACCCGGCTGCCGAACTCTTTTTTGGAATCGTTGAGATGGAAAAAATGGACGCGGTCCAGGCCGATGTGGCGCTCCAGCCCGGTCATGGTTTGGGCGTAGCCTTCGGCGGTGCGCAGCTCGTAGCCGGCGGCAAAGACATGACAGGTGTCGACGCAGACGCCGACCTGGTCGGGATAGCGGCTGTTGTCCAGCAGCCAGCCCAGTTCCTCGAACCGACTGCCCAACGAGGTCCCCTGACCGGCGGTGGTTTCCAGCAGGACCTTCAGATCAGCGCCCAGCGCCGACGAACGCTCCAGGGCCAGGTCGAGGTGGCGCACCACCCGAGCAAGGCCCGCCTCGATGCCGTCACCGCCGTGACTGCCGGGGTGGATCACCGCAAAGCGGATGCCCAATCGATCGCAGCGGCGCAACTCCTCGGCAAAGGCGTTGACCGATTTGTCGACCTTGTCCGGCTCCTGGGCTGCCAGGTTGATCAGATAGGAGGCGTGGGAGGCCACCGGCATGTCACCGGACCGGTGCCACCGCTGGCGAAACCGGCGAACATCGTCCTCGCCGAGGACGGGAGCCCGCCATTGCCTCTGGTTGGCCGTGAAGATCTGCAGCGACTGGCCGCCGACCTGATCAATCCGGTCGAAGGCCAGGTGCAGCCCGCCGGCGATGGATTCGTGGGCGCCGAGCAGCGGCATCAGCGGTTTTGCCGACGGTGGGTGTCGTTCACATTTTCCATCGATGCTCCAGATACTCAAGGCCATCGTGGTTGGTCAGGTCGAGCTGGATCGGGGTGACCGAGATATAGCCGTTGCGCACCGCCTGCTCGTCGGTGTCGTCGCCGCCGGACCAATGGACGGTGCCGCCGCCGATCCAGTAATGTTTGCGACCCCAGGGATCGAAGGTTTCCTGGATGGCATCCTGGTAAAGCCGCCGGCCCTGTCGGGTGAAGCGGATGCCCCGGATGTCGCCGGCTGTCAGCGGCGGGATGTTGATGTTGAGCAGCGACTTGGGCGGCAGATGCATGGCCAGGGCCATGGAGGCCAGTTTCCAGGCCACCGCCGCCGTTACCTCGAAATCAAAGGGCGGCTGGCCACCCAGAGAGAAGGCGAGCGAGGGAATGTCGTACATGGTCCCCTCGATGGCTGCCGACACCGTCCCCGAATAGCTGATGTCATCGCCCAGGTTGGCACCGGGATTGATGCCGGAGACCAGCAGGTCGGGCTTGCGGGGCAGGATCTTGTTGATGGCGATGGTGACGCAGTCGGTGGGCGTGCCGTCGATGGTATGGATATGGGCATCGAGCTGCACCACCCGCAGCGGCCGGTTCATGGTCAGGGAGTGGCTGACCGCCGAGTTGTCCCGTTCGGGGGCGACGATCACCGCCTCGCCGAGGGAGGCGACCGCCTCATACAGGGCGCGGATACCCGGCGCGTAGACGCCGTCGTCATTGGTGACCAGGATAAGTGGCTTGGGCATGGCGGTCATGATGATCGGGTCGATGGAAAGGCGGCGACAAACGAGCGGATTCGCCCGGCGTTGACCCCCAGGTCGCCGACGCCGGCCCGGGAAGCGGAGCGGAGGTCGATCCGGCTGCCGTTTTCGGCGGCGCTGACTCGAATGACAATGTCGTCGATAAAGCCGAACAGCAAGGTCCGGTCCAGCGCCTCGATCAGCCCCTCCTCCCTGTTTTCGTTGACGATCCGCCACCCCAACCGCCCGGCGACGGCCAGGGCTGCATCGAAAGCCTCGGTTGGCGGCAGGGTCACCTCCAGCGGTGCGATGTCGGGATAGGCCTGGCGCTGGCGATCGGCCGCGGTTTCTTTCGGATAGTCGGTTGGGTTGTCGCCCGGCCGGCGCAGGGTCTGGGCCATGCGAAGGGGGGGCGGATGGTCGATGTCGGTGGTGATATCATGGATCGGTGGGGCCTTGGCTCCCTGCAATCCCAGAAACAATACACCCAGCAGCACCGGCAGGGAAAGGCCGACGGCGGCAAGACAGTGGACGCCTCCGCCCCGTCTGCCGGTCCGGAGCCGGGCAAACAGGATCAACAGGCTGCCGAAACCAGTCAGGACCAGGCCGGCCAGAGAGCCGGCGGCCAGGAGTACGGCCGGCCGCCAAGCGAGCAGCGATGCCCGAAAACAAATCACGGCGACGAGCGCCAGAATCAGCCAACCGATCTGCACCTTCGGCAGC
>JAUWAH010000182.1 GCA_030602145.1 Desulfobulbus sp. | reverse complement strand
GCCGAGGTGATCGGTATGATTGTCGCCGCCGTGCCCGCAGTTACCATCGGCTGCGATGTCCTGGGCGGCTTCCCCGGCGAGACCGAGGAGGAGGCCGCCAACACCTACGACCTGTTGGCCGGCCTGCCGGTGGCCTATCTCCATGTCTTTCCCTACTCGCGCCGGCCCGGAACCCTGGCGGCCTCCTTTGCCGGCCACCTGTCCGGCCCGGTGAAGGAAGAACGGGTGCACCGTCTGCGCGACCTGGATGCGGCCAAACGGCAGGCCCATTACCGGGCCCATGTCGACACGGTTCTTCAGGTGCTGGTGGAGCGGCGGCAGGCGAAAAGCGGCCTGCTTCAGGGGTTTTCCGAGAACTATCTGCCGGTCCTGTTCGCCGGTTCCTCCCAGCTCATTGGCCGGGTGGTCCCGGTGCGGCTGGTCGGCGTCGAGGATGGCCTCCCCATGGGGACCCTGGCCGCAGACCTGCTTGAGGAAAGGGGCCAAACCGGGTAAGGTGCGGCGGCACCATGTTCAGGGGGTACTGCCATGATCGGAGAAATCATCGCCATCGGCGACGAGCTGACCTCGGGCCGAATCGTTAACACCACCAGCGTCCTGGCGGCCCGCGAACTCTTTCTGCTGGGCCACACCCTCCGGGCCATGCACACCATCGGCGACGATGCGAAGCTGATCGGCGCCACCTTGACGGCGGCCATCGCCCGCTGTGATTTTGTCCTCGTCACCGGCGGCCTCGGCGCCACCACCGACGACCTGACCAACGAAGCGGTGATCGCGGCCCTGGGCTTGAACGGGACCGTCCACCCCGGCGTCCGGGCCAGCATCGAATCCCGTCTGGCCAAGGGGGAGCGGATCGCCGCCTCCCTGTCCAAACTGGCCCGGCTGCCCGCGGGGGCCGAAGTCCTCGATCCCGAATGCCGCATGGCCGGCTACCTGCTCCGCCACCAGGACAAACCCATCTGGTTTCTTCCCGGGGTGCCGCCGCAGATGGAGATTCTGCTCCGCGACAAGGTCCTCCCCGCCTTGCAGGCCATGGACGCCGGCCGCACGGTGCCGGTGAGCCGACGGGTCTACCGGACCTGCGGCCTGTATGAGATCGAGATCAACCGCCGCCTGCAACCGCTCGAACAGGAGGATCTGGCCATCGGCTACTACCCCGTGGGCAGCGAGGTCCATGTCAGCCTCACCGGCCGTCAGCTAGCAGGCGGCACGGACGATCCCCGTTTTCAGGCCGCCGATGCCTTCATCCGCCAATCCCTGGGGGATCACCTGTACGGCGTGGACGAGGACTCCCTGGCGGTGGCGGTCGGCCGTCTGCTCCTGGAGCGGGGGCTGATGCTCGGCACGGCCGAATCGTGCACCGGCGGGCTGATCGCGGCCACCCTCACCGAAACCCCGGGCAGTTCCCGCTGGTTCAAGGGAGGGGTGGTCGCCTATGCCAACGAGGTCAAGGAGCACCTGCTCGGTGTCGATCCGAAGCTGCTCACCCGCTTTGGGGCGGTGAGCGGCGAGACGGCCCGGGCCATGGCCGAAGGGGCGCGCCGTCACCTCGGCTGCGACATCGCCGTGGCCGCCACCGGCATTGCCGGTCCCGACGGCGGCAGCCCGGACAAGCCGGTGGGCACGGTTCACCTCGGCCTGGCCATCGGCGACACCGTCACCGACCGGCTCTGCCGCCTCACCGGCTCCCGCCGCCACATCCAGGAAAAAACAGCGCAAACGGCCATCGACATGGTGCGCCGGGCCCTTCTTGCACGATAACCAGTTCCCAGAGGAGCATGTCATGACAACCACCGACACCAGCGAAGGGCGCCTGAAAAGCGTCGACAACGCCATCACCCAGATCCACCGTCAGTTCGGCAAGGGCTCGATCATGCGGTTGGGCTCCACCGAGCGGGAAAATATTCCGGTCATCCCCACCGGCATCCTGTCCGTGGACCTGGCCCTGGGGGTGGGTGGCCTGCCCCGCGGCCGGGTCACCGAAATCTACGGTCCGGAAGCCTCGGGCAAGACCACTCTGGCCCTGCACGTCATCGCCGAAGCCCAGCGGCGCGGCGGCAACGCCGCCTTCATCGATGCCGAGCACGCCCTTGACACCTCCTATGCCGGGCGGCTGGGTGTGGATGTTGACAACCTGTTGATCTCCCAGCCGGATTTCGGCGAGCAGGCCCTGGAGATCGCCGAGATCCTGATCCGCAGCGGCGGTATCGATGTGGTGGTCATCGACTCGGTGGCCGCCCTGGTACCCCGGGCCGAAATCGACGGCAACGTCGGCGACCAGCATGTCGGCCTCCAGGCCCGGCTGATGAGCCATGCCATGCGCAAGTTCACCGGCGTGCTCTCCCGCACCAACACCGTGCTCATCTTCATCAACCAGATCCGCATGAAGATCGGGGTGATGTTCGGCAACCCCGAGACCACCACCGGCGGCAATGCGCTGAAGTTTTACAGTTCGATCCGCATCGACATCCGCAAGACCACCCAGATCAAGGAAGGCCAGGACGCCATCGGCAACCAGACCAAGATCAAGATCGTCAAGAACAAGGTGGCCCCGCCCTTCAAACAGGCGGACGTTGACATCATCTATGGCGAGGGTGTCTCCCGGACCGGCGACGTGCTCGACCTTGGTGTGGCGCAGGGGATCGTCGACAAGAGCGGCGCCTGGTACGCCTATCAGGACGAACGCATCGGCCAGGGGCGCGAAAACGCCAAGAAGTTTCTCAAGGAGCATCCCGAAACCATGGCCAGCATCGAACGCAAGCTGCGCCTGGCCTTCGGCATGCCGGTGGATCCCGAACCGGCCGCAGCCGAATAATCCCCCATTCCTTCCAGCCAGGCCGCCCCGGATCACCGGGACGGGCTGGTGGAGACTGCGACCATGCGCATTCATGCCCTGCTGCACGTCGAATTTGAAGGCCTGGGCCACATCGGCCGGTGGATCGCCGACCGTGGCCACGCCTTGACCTTAAGCCGGTTGTACGGCGGCGATCCCCTGCCACGGATGGCGGATTTCGACCGGCTGGTGATCATGGGCGGGCCGATGAACATCTACGAGGATGGGCTCCATCCCTGGCTGCCGGGCGAGCGGGCCCTGATTCGGGAAGCGATCGCGGCGGGCAAGTCGGCGGTGGGCATCTGCCTGGGGGCGCAACTGCTGGCCGACGCCCTGGGCTCAAAGGTCTTTGCCGGCAAGAACAAGGAAATCGGCTGGTGGCCGATCCGGCTGACCGAGGCGGGGAAACGGAGCGGTATTCTGGCGGATCTGCCGGAGGCGGCCACGGTCTTTCACTGGCACGGCGACACCTTCGATGTGCCTGGGGGCGCGGTCCATCTGGCCACGAGTGAAGGCTGTGCAAGCCAGGCCTTCCTCTATGACCGCCGCATCCTCGGTCTCCAGTTCCATCTCGAATCGACCCCGGAGACGGTGGCGGCCCTGGTCACCCATTGCGGCGACGAACTGGTCCCCGGCCGCTTCATCCAGACCGAGGCAGAGATCCTCTCGGCCGGACCGACCCACTTCCCGGCCATCAACAGGATCTTGGAAACCCTGCTCGACCGACTGCGCTAACCGGGCGGGACACTCCCGGGCCGGCTGGCGCCCTGCTGCTCCTTGAAGCGGACCAGGGCGCTGAGGAAATCGCAGCAGGGGGTGGGCACGCCGTATTTGCGGCCTTGAGCGGCGACATAGCCCACCATGGCCTCGACCTCGGTGGGCTTGTGATACTCCAGATCCTGGAGCATTGAAGGGCGGTGGTTGGAGGTGGCCGGCACCAATTGGCCATAGAAAACCTTGCGGTAGGCGGCGGCATCGGGCCAGGGGGTGGAGCCACCCATGGCGGTGATCACCGCGAAGGTCTCGTCGATCACCTGGTCCATGAGCATCCGGGTTTCCGCGTTTTCGCCGAGTGTGCCATACTGGACGCCGAGGAGTGCGCCCAGAGGGTTGAGGGCGCAGTTGTAGAGGAGCTTGGCGTAGAGTGACTGGTAGACATCGGCCACCGCGATACTGGCCAGGCCGGCATGGGAGAGCGCCTCGGCCAGCCGTTTGGCCGCGGCCGGAATGCCCCCGCGCACGCAGCCACCGATGTGGACCGCATCCGCCGACACCGTGATCCGCACCGTGCCGGGGGTTTCGATCTCAAATCCGGTGATCACCCGCGCCGCCAGGCTGCGCTCGCGGCCCAGACGTTCCTCCAGTTTTTCCAGGTTGCCGCAGCCGTTCTGCATCGACACCACCGGACAGAAGCAACGAAAAAGCCGGGAGATGTCGGTGAGGGCAAGGTCGGTGTCGTAGGTCTTGGTGGTGAGAAGGATGATGTCGTATTCCTCGCCGCTGCGTCCCGCAAGACCGGTGAGCAGGCCGATCCGGCCCGGATCGACCCGGTGGTCGCCGAAGATGCCGGTGACCGCCAGTCCCGAGGTCCGGATGGCCTCGGCAAAACGCGGCCGAAGCACCAGATCCACCCGGTGGCCGTCAGCGGCCAGCAGACAACCAATCGCCTGGCCCAAGGCCCCGGCACCATAGATGAGCACATGCATCGTCGCCTCCTTTGCGCTGACCCTCGTCCATGAACACCATTATTCCCCGACACCGGTCGCCATGGAACTGATCGTCATCGCCGCCATGGCCAAAAACCGGGTCATTGGTCTGCATAATACCATCCCCTGGCGGATACCGGAAGAGATGGCCCATTTTCGTGCCACCACCATGGGCCATCCGGTGATCATGGGCCGGAGGACCTATGCCTCCATCGGCGGCCCCCTGCCGGGCCGTCGCACCATCGTCCTGAGCCGTGATCCCGCCTTTCACCCCCCCGGCTGCCTGGTGGCCGGTTCGCTCACCGAGGCGATCGACGCCTGCGCCGGCGAAGCCAAGGTGTTCATCGCCGGCGGCGAGCGGGTCTACCGGGAGGCCCTGCCCCTGGCGGACACCCTGATCCTCACCGTCATCGACCGCGACTATGAAGGCGACACCTTCTTTCCCGATTTCTCCACTCTGCCGCTGGTGTGCAGCGACCAAAGGACCCTGCCGGCCGCCATCCCCTTGAGCGTTGCAACCTACCGGAAAACCCCGGGGCCAGCCGGCGCCGATGATGATGGGCCGTGCTGATTTTTTTCTTTGGTTCCGGGCAAATGGTATGCATTTGCCAGGGTTTTGTGCTAGAGAGAGGCCATGCGACGCTTTTTCCTTCCCGATCACCAGCCCACCGATGAGCGGATCGTTCTCACCGGACCCGAAGCCCGCCATATCGCCCTGGTTCTCCGCCTCCAGCCCGGCCCGAGTGTTGAACTGGTCAACGGCCGGGGAACCGTGTCCACCGCAATCCTGGACACCGTTGCCCGGGACCGGGTGACCGCCGCCATCACCGCCACCAGGGAGGAGACCGGTGTCACCGGATCACCCCTGACTCTGGTCCAATGTCTGCTCAAGGGCAAAAAAATGGATCTGCTCGTACAGAAAGCCACCGAACTGGGGGTGCAGGCCCTGGCGCCGGTCGTCTCCCGCCGCTGTGAAAACCGCGGCGACCGGGACCGGCAGCAGGACCGCTGGCAGCGGATCATGCTCGAAGCCTGCAAGCAGAGCCACCGGGTAACACCTATGGCCATCCTGCCCGTTACCCCCCTGGACCGCTTCGATTTCGCTCCCTATGCCTATCGGCTCGTCGCCTGGGAGGAGGAACAGCGCACGCCCCTGCC
>JAUWAH010000080.1 GCA_030602145.1 Desulfobulbus sp. | reverse complement strand
CCAGTCCGGCAGTTTTCTTCACGACCGCTTGGCCAACCTCACTTGGAAGGGCGGCAGCGCCGTGGCCGGCTTCCTGGCCGGCTTGAAGCTGGGGTAAGAGGCGGGCAGCTTTCCGTGCCGGGTTCAATACATTCCGCTGCTGTATTCCGGGGGGCGTATTCCGGGGACACCATCGTATTCCGGGGACACCATACCTAACGCACTTATCTTGTCTTCTTGGGTCCAGGCTTTTGTGGCTGTAATACCCGCCCCAGCGTGTGTTCCAATGCCGCGACAAAGCTATCGTCACCCATGGGGCGACCGGTGCGTTCATGGCGGTGCAGCAGGTCAAGTTCTTCGATGGAAGATAACGTAAGAAACCGACTCCAGTCGGGCACCAGATTCAGGAGCGGCGCTACCTTGACCAGTTCATCATCTTCGCCGGCAAGATGAGCACGGGCACTGCTCCAGCGGTAGTCTTCAGGCTGCTGTACCAGGCCGGCGGCGACTGGATTCATTTCGATATAACGTGCCGTGGCCAGCAAGTACCGTTCATCCATGGGAAACGAGGCGAAGCGACCCTGCCACAGATGCCCTCGCCAGTTTTCACGAAAGTTGATATGTCGAGTATAGCGTCGATGGGCTTCTCCAATGGCACGGGACAATCCCTCCGGGGTTTGCGGCACAGCAATCAGATGAATATGGTTCGGCATCAGACACCAAGCCCAGACAGCAACATTATAGTGACGACACCACTGAGCCATTAGCTCGATGTAGACAAGATAATCTTCGTCACAGAAGAAAGTCTGCTGCCGACGGTTACCCCGTTGGGTAACATGGTGTGGAGAGTTGACAGCGATGATGCGAGCGATTCGAGCCATGGACAAACGGTAACAGAGCTTTAGAAAATGTCAAAGATAAATATGGTGTCACCGGAACTCGTCACCGGAACTCGTCACCGGAACTCGCCGTAGCCGATTAGATTAGCAATTTCTTCTATTGGATGGGGACATTGCACTCGCCTCTGCCCTCGCTAAACCCATTCTTGGTCACTTTTACACCCATTCCGTATGCCCTAGCGGCGGGGTTTGGCGACCTCCACTGGGTCATGAATACACCTCCGGAGCCAGTCTCTCCGACCTCAGTAGTGGTTCCGCTTGAGGAAAACCATCCTCCGCCCGATTCAATACGAACATTCGCACCATTGAGCGGAGAATCCCGCTCTGTGTATGCCAAGATCCTGATTGCCACCTGCCCACCGGCAGGGATTGAGTGCGGGCTTATGGTGCATCGAACCTGAATCTGCCCGCCTTGAACTGGTACTGGTGGTTGCGTTGGACTCAATGGACCACTGCCTGGGGGAGGATTGACGTCATTTCTTTTATGAAAGATCTCATTCCACCACCATGGGGATGTCCCGCCCACTAGCAGAGCGACAACGACGGCAACAATGATCTGAGAAAGCACGCCTTTTCTTTCTTCATTTTGGGACATAGTTCCTTGCCTCCTTCATTTTGGAACGATTTCTAAGAGTGTCGATCGGTAGCTAACGTCTTGATCAGAAGGTATTCCAAAGGTATTCCAGGGGTATTCCAGGGACACCATACCTAACGCACTTTTCTTGTCTTCTTGGTTCCAGGTTTTTTGTGGCTGTAATACCCGCCCCAGCGTGTGTTCCAGTGCCGCGACAAAGCTATCGTCACCCATGGTGCGACAGGTGCGTTCATGGCGATGCAGAAGGTCAAGTTCTTCGATGGGTTCCGGGGATACTGCCATATCCCTTGTTGCCCATGGCGGTCTCCAGAAGAGAGAAGTTTTTCTCTTCTGGAGGCCGCGCTTTTTTTGTTATGTCAACAGCTTTTTTAACTTTTTCTGCTTCCGTCGGTTCTGGAAATCTGTCCCAGGCTGGCGGAATGAAACTCCAAACTCCAGTGTAGGACCTAAAAGGGACAAATTTATCTGTTATCCCCCTGCCGCCCATTATACACCTCCGGGTTGGTCGCTGCGAACAGTCGAAAATCTGCCAGCGCCTCCTCCCGCATCACCCCTTCGATCAGTTCGATGTCCCGCTGCGCCAATTCACCCCGCCAGTCGGCGGGCATCGGCCCTTCGTCAAACCCGGTGATGGCCATCATTTCGGCATCGGCGCCGGCGATCACCAGCGAGCGGATGCCCGACCAGAGCACCGCCCCGAAGCACATGGCGCAGGGGCTCCAGTTGACCACCAGTTGATGCGCGGCCATGCCCGGCCCACCCAGGTCATACACGCCGAGTCGCTGCTGGGCCAGCGACAGGGCCATGATTTCGGCATGGGCCGAGGAGCAGGAGCGCGGCACCACCCGGTTGACGCCCAGGCTGACCACCCGGCCGGAGTCGCGTTCGAAGACCCCGGCCGCAAAGGGGCCGCCGCTCTGGTGCTCGGTGTTGAGGCGGGCCAGACGGAGGACGACGGCCATCCGCGCCTCCAGGTCGGGAAGGTGTTCGGGGAGGCGTAGCCACTCGTCGGCCACCCAGTCCGGGAGGTCGAGGATGAAACGCAGGGGCAGGGTGGTCGGGTCCATGGGGTGCTCCGGGGTGGTGGGGGTCAGGCCCCCGTCAGTTTGCTGCGGAAGATGAAAAAGACCGCCCCCAACAGGCAGAGCCCGGCCCAGAGGTAGTCCAGGGTCAGCTTCTCCTTGAGATAGAAGAGGGAGAAGGGCACGAAGATGGACAGAGTGATCACCTCCTGGAGGATCTTCAACTGGCCCACCGACATGACGTTATGGCCGATGCGGTTGGCTGGCACCTGGAAGAGGTACTCGATCAGGGCGATGCCCCAACTGATCAGGGCGGCGATGATCCAGGGTTTGTGCGGCATGCTCTTCAGGTGGCCGTACCAGGCGAAGGTCATGAAAACGTTGCTGCAGGTGAGCAGGAGGATGGTCAGGGTGTAGCGGTTCATAGGGGAGCGATGGGGGGTAAGGGGCCTTGTTCGTTGCGGGGACGGGTTTGTTGGTGCCGGCAGGCGGCAATAGTCGATCCTCATGGGGAATCGTGCTCAATATTAGCAGGACGACGCCGAATTTCCAAGGAAGAACTTGGAGTTGGGCGGAGGCCCGGTCTTGCGAAATCTCCTGCTGACTTTCCCTCCATTCGCCTATACAATACAAACGATATCATTTGCTTGTCGTCCCCGTTTGTCACGAGGTGCCCATGTCCACCGATCCCTGCCCGCTGCCCCTGGCCTCCGACGCCCTCAAGGCCAATCTCCTGGAAACCGCCGCGCCGGTGGTCATCGACCCGGCCTACGACCTCCTGCGCGATGTGGTCTGCCGCTTCCAGGGCATCCTGGGCAAGCTCGACGGCCTGCTCTACGAGATCAGCCATCCCTACCACAACTGGAAGCTGATCATCCCCGAACTGCGGGCCTTTGTCCTCAAGAACAGCGGCCATTACCGCGATCATGACCGGGGGCCGGAGGCCTTCACCCTGTTCATGAACATTTTTTTCGACGCCCTCGGGGAGTCGGCCCGCAACGAACAGTTGATCCAGCGGATTCTGGAGTCCATGCTCGCCTATGCCGACAAGCTGGTCGCCTCCCTGGACGGCGGTGCGGCCCTGTTCCGCTACGAACAACCCCTGGCCGACTTCTTTGCCCGCCTGGACGACCTGAACCGGAGCGAGCCGCAGACCATGCTGGCCATGGTCCAGGGGCATCATCCCTTCCGCAAGATCGTGCAGAAAATGCTCGTCCTGCGTGCGCAGCAGCCGGCGCAGCCCTTCGACCTGCAATCCCTGACCCGGTTGGTGCAGACCATCCTGCTGCGCACCTACGAGTACTGGCTGGGCGAGGAGGACCCATTGCCCTGGTTCGAACGGCAGTGCGGCGATTATTGCCGCCACTGGCATGGCCAGGACCTGCTGCTGGGCATCTCCCACGACCGCCTCCGCTCCTGCCTGCGGACCATGGAGGGCATCGATGTCGAAGCCGACGGCCAGGGGGCCCTGGAGGTGCTGCTCACCCTGCCCAACCACATGGACCTAGTCCGGCTGTACAAGGAGATTCCGGCCAAGATGGTGGCCCTGGATCCGGCCGACGAGGTGTCGGCACACTTCGTCGAGAACCGCAAGCTGCTCTTTCTCTTCCGGATCATGGAGACCGGCGGCCTGTCGTTGATCCACGAGGAGACCCTGCGCGAGATCAACCGCTCGTTGGTGCAGTTGATCCGCAAGCAGAGCTTCGAGGAGATCGAGCAGTTCTTCGTCACCACCTTCCACCTGCTCAAGGCCAATGTCCGCCGCTACCCGCACACCTCGCTGCAGTGCATCCAGGTGATCGGCAACGAGGTCTTCAAGCGCGGCAACTCGCGGCTGGTTGAGGCCTTTCTCTGGGAGACGGTGCGGTTTGGCTTCCAGTACGCCAATGTGCGCGGCGTCGACGAGGATTGGCAGCCCATTGCCAATCCGGCCCATTTGACCAATATCCGCGTCTGGCTCAACCTGATCGCCCAGGAACCCAAGTGGTGCTCGACCCTGTTCTCGGCCCTGATCATCAACCTGCGGCTCTCCGGCACCTGTGTGCGCGACACCGACCTGTTCCAGCGCGACATCACCGACCTGCTCAACCATCCCATCGGGCCGATCTACAACCTGGCCAAGCAGTTCACCAAGCTGATGCCGGTCTTCTTCAACGAGATCGGCGCCGAGGGCGAGCTGCGCGATGTCTCCACCGAACTCGACGAGATCCACAAGCGCAAGGATGTGCTCATTCATTTCCTGCGCAAGCAGGCCCATGTGGAGTCCAGCAACCTGATCGTCGGCTTCATCGAGGCCATCTTCACCTTCTGGATCACCCTGGATCACAGCTATCTGCGCGACTATCTGCCCGAGGAGGTGCTCCGCCAGGTGACCACCTCCGGTCCCTTCATCGATGATCAGCACGAACTGGCGGCCCGGATCAAGAGGGAGCTGCGTTTCAGCCGCATGGCCGACATCCTGGCTTGGCCCGACGAGGAGCGCGAGCACTTCCTGGACCGGCAGCAGGACCTGGCACCGGAGGAGCGGCGGCGGTTTGCCCTGCTGGTGCGGATGTACAAACTCCTCCACCTCAAGTACAACCTCAGCCTGCCCGAGATCCAGAACCAGTTGCACCACGCCATCAACGCCGGCTTTCCCGAACTGGCGCGGCTGCTCGACGTGCTGGCGGCCAATGATCCCATCCACTGCCTGGAGGCGTTGCTCGACGAGCTGGAGCATTTGCAGAAGGTCATCCTCAGTCCGGAACGGTTCGAGCCCAAGGAGGAGATCTACTACAAGCGGCACATCGCCGTGGATATCCCCTCGGTCTATGGCCGCTATTCCGAGCGCAAATTCGACGCCCTGGGGTTGACTTTCCGCCTGGAAACCCTGGCCAACGTCTATCTGGAGAAGCTGTTCGCCACAGTCAACTTAAGTTTCATCACCCAGGCGACCTTCATCCGTATCCTCAAGTGTCTGCGGCTCTTCACCCGCGCCCTGCAAATCGACGGCATCTCCAGCCGGAGACTGGAAACCTACATCAGCCTCCTGGCCACCTCCATCGGCATCCGCCGCTTTTCCTACACCCAGCATCTGGACATCATGCGTGGCCTCTCCGAGGGGGTCAAGGACATTATTTACGCCTACTACACCAACATCCACCAGAATAACCTGTCGATCATTGTCCCGCAGATCGGCCGGGAGAACATGCTGGCCAAGTACCTCCACTCCTGGGACGAAAAGAACATCCCGGAAACCGTGCTCCGGCTGTCGGAAACCTTCTTCCGCGACCTGATCTCCACTACCTTCGGCCTCCAGCACCTAGACAACTTCATCGGCAAGGTGATAGCCACCCTGGAGGCGCAGAAAGACATCCTCGACGAGAAAACCCTCGACCTGCTGATGACCTACAACCCGGAAAAGGCAATCTCCAGCCTGCACGCCGAGAACCTGCGCACCCACAACCTGATCCATCTCGGCAACAAGGGGTTCAACCTGGTTGTCCTTGCCCGCGACAAACTGCCGGTGCCGCCGGCCTTCATCATCACCACCGAGGTGTTCCGCTGCTACCGGGCGATTCGCAAATTTGAACGGGCCCGGGACGAGTACATGCAGCGGGTGCGGGCCGCGGTCACCGGCCTGGAGCAGTTGACAGGCCGGACCTTCGGTTCGCCGGAGCGGCCGCTTCTCCTGTCGGTGCGCTCCGGTTCGGCCATCTCCATGCCCGGGATCATGTCCACCATCCACAATGTCGGCGCCAATGAGGAGATGGTGGAGGAGTTCGTTGCCCTGCATCCCAAGGCCAATTATTTCGCCTGGGACAACTTCCGCCGCTTCCAGCAGAGCTGGGGCATGGCGCACGGTATGGAGCGCGACGATTTCCAGGAGCTGATGAACACCCACAAGCAGGCGCACAATGTCCACTACAAACGCGATTTTTCGCCGGAACAGATGCGACAGTTGGCGCTTGACTATCAGCAGGCGGTCCGCAGCCGCGGCTTCGGCATGCCCGACGATCCCTGGCTGCAACTGGTCGGTGCAGTGGACATGGTCTTCGACTCCTGGCATACGCCCAAGGCCCAGGAATACCGGCACCTGATGGGGGTTTCCGACGACTGGGGCACGGCGGTGATTGTCCAGACCATGGTCTTCGGCAACCTCAGCGGCCAGGCGGGCAGCGGCGTGCTTTTCACCGCCCATCCCTACCGCAAGGTGCGGCGGGTGGCCCTGTGGGGCGATTACGCCACCTCCGATCAGGGAGAGGACATTGTTTCCGGCCTGGTGACCAGCTACCCGATCTCGGTGGAGCAGGCCGAGATCGACGGCCGCGACGAGCACAAGAGCCTGGAACGTCTCTTTCCCAAGGTCTACGAACGGCTGCTGTCCATCAGTCGCGATCTGGTCTACGAAAAGGAATGGAATCCCCAGGAGATCGAGTTCACCTTCGAGGGGCCGGAGCCGGAGCAGTTGTACATCCTCCAGACCCGGGACATGATCACCATCAAGAAGAAGGAGCACTTGAACGTCTTCATCGATTCCGATCTGGCCCACAAGGCGATCCTCGCCAAGGGCATCGGCGTCTCCGGGTCGGCCATGAGCGGCAAGGCGGTGTTCAACGAGGAGAACATCAACCGGCTGCGCCAAGACGAGCCGGATACCCACCTCATCCTCATCCGCCGCGATACAGTGCCCGAGGACATCCGCGAGATTTCCATGGCCGACGGTCTGGTGACCTCGCGGGGCGGCCAGACCTCGCACGCCTCGGTGGTGGCCACCCGGCTGGAGAAAACCTGCGTGGTCGGCTGCCGCGACATGCAGGTCTTCGAGGCCGAGGAATACGCCCTGATCAACGGCGTCCGCATCCCCTTCGGCGCCCCGATCGCCATCGACGGCCGCCACGGCCTGCTGATCGAAGGCAACTACCCCTTGCGGGAAGAGGTGCATATTCTGCCTTTATGAGCACGGCCTTAGCGCGGTTCGCGTTTTCTCCACACCTAGCGGATGCACAAAAAATTCTTTGCACAAAAAATTTTTTGTGCTAAATAAATTTTGTGCAAAGATTTGTTTGTGTGGAATCGTCACCGAGCGGGAGGGAACGTGTACAACACAATGGGCAACATTGCCGGGCCACCGGTGGAAGGAAGAAATTTTTTCGGCCGCGAACAAGAGATTGCGTCATTCGTGGAATTGCTCCAGCGTCAGGACGTGCTCTTGCTCGGCCCCCGGCGCATCGGCAAGACATCCCTGGCTCGACGTGTTCGGGATACCTTGCGGCAGGACGGTTGGAAGTTTGTCGAAATCAACGTGGCCGCCTGCGAGGACGAGCCTAGGCTTCTTGCCAAGCTGAAAACTGCTCTGGAGGCGGAACTCGCACCGACGTCCAGCGCCATCAAATCCGCTGCCGGCTCCATCGCCGACAAGCTGCCTCGTGTAAGCAGAGTCGAATTCAAAGGACCTGAGGGATCAAGCGTCGGAGTCGGCCTGAGTGAGCGTTCTCCCAAAGATTGGACCGTGGAGGCCGACCCCATCCTGCAACGACTTGGCCGGATGACCACCCCGCTCCTGGTGTATATCGACGAACTCCCCATCTTCCTTTTCAAGCTCATTCAAAATGACCAGGCAAACGGTGTGCGGCGTGTTCGCCGTTTTCTTGATTGGTTCCGCAACGACCTGCGCAATACTGCCAATACTGATGCGGTACGCTGGCTGCTCACTGGCTCGATCGGTCTGGACAGCTTGGTGCAGCAGCACAACATGGCCGACACCATCAACAGCTTCAAACACAATACCCTGGAACCATTCACTGAACCCCAAGCCGCAGCTCTCCTGCACACCCTGGCCGCAAACTACAACCTGATCCTGAGCGATGCGGAAAAATCGGCAGCAGTAGCTGCCCTTCGCTGGCCCCAACCCTATTATTTG
>JAUWAH010000163.1 GCA_030602145.1 Desulfobulbus sp. | reverse complement strand
CTTGTTGATCCTGAGGACTCAGGCCGTCGGCTGCCATCTCCTTGTTCACGCCTTGCTGCATGCCGCCTTGTGCTCCGCCGAGTATCCCCATCGGACCGGCCTGCTGCATCTGTTTGGCCCCATCCGGCTGCTTGAGGGTATCGACGGTGCGTTGAATCATAGCGGTCATCATCGATTCCGTTTCAGGATTATGGCCGGCGACAATACCGGCGGGAGCGACAAAGGCGCTCTCGGGAATGGCCGCATCGGTATCGACCTTGGTGGCGGCAAGAACCGTCTTCATCCCCATCACCGATGTTTCGGTGCGTAGGGGGATATTGCTGCCATGGAGCATGTGGATTGTTGAAAGACCGCTGACCGTGGTAATGTCGCAATCATAGCCCAGCAGCTTGCCGCCTTTCTGTTGCACGGAACCACCGAACTGCCCCATCATGCTGGTGCCGAGTTCCTTGGCATTTTTCTCGAAATTCTTTTTCTCTTGGCCGGACATTTTGTTATATTCAGCCAGGTAGATTTTGTTCGGGTTGGTGGTTTTTCCACCTTTTTTCTCAACAAGATCATAGGTATACATCCAATCCGGGTCGGTAATCTCAATGGTTTCCTTCTTGGTGGTCATCCCCATGACCGTGGTAGCCGACTGATGATGGTTCGCCTGCTGTTTCCCGTGTTCCTTGTTCTAAAGCGTTTCCTTGCCTTTCTCGGTTCCGGTGATTTCATAGTGGATGGTCGCCTGCTTGAAGGGAAGTTTCATTTCCCAGGGCAGGTCACCTCCCCAGGCGAGGGAGGTCGAAAAAAAGACCATCATCATGATCAGCCATGTTTTGTTGCGCATACTCGTTTCTCCTTTATCTTGTCTTATGTCGTTGGGCAGCCAGGCTGCGGTAGGCACATCAGGTCCTATTGTAGCGGCTCTCATCGCAACCTCAAGCAAAACGACGAGGCCTCATGCTCTCAGTCATCCAGACCATTGCTGAGCGAAAAATTCAACAGGCCATGGCCGAAGGGTCTCTTCCCGACCTCAGTCATTGGAAAAACAAGCCTCTGCCTCCCGATGACATGGCCCATGTTCCGGAAGACCTGCGCATGGCCTACAGGCTGCTGAAAAACGGGGGCTATGTTCCGGAGGAGGTGGCCCTGCAGCAGGAAATCACCCGCCTGGAACAATTACTGGCCGGATGCACCGACGAGCGGGAAAAGGTTCGGCAATTGAAGCGAATCAGTTGCCTGAAAACCAAGCTGGAGTGTCGTATGGGCCGCGCCATCGAATTGGGCGAGGACGGTCCATATTACGAACGGGTGGTGGATAGGCTGTCGACATTAAAGAGCCGGTGAGTCGTTTGCTGGCGGTCCTCCTAGAGGAAGCCCCATGATCGTCAATCCCGATACCCTGCGCCCCATCGTCAACCTGGACGGACAGACCTGTTTCGGCTGCGGCGCAGGCAACCCTTTCGGCCTGCACATGACCTTCCAGACCGATGGTGAACGGCTCTATTCCTTTGTCACCGTGCCGGCGGCCATGGCCGGCTGGGACCGCACCGTCCACGGCGGCATCATCGCCACCATGCTTGATGAGATCATGGGATGGTCGGTGATCGCCCTGCTCGGGAAAATCGGCGTGACCAAAACCATGACCGTGACTTTCCAGAAACCGATCCAGGTGGAGACGTCCCTGCTGGTGGTCGGTGCCATCATGGAAGGGGTCACCGAGCGGCAGGTCAAGGTCGATGGCCGCATCTACGCCGGCGAGACCCTGTGCGCCATGGCCGAAGGGACCTTTGCCGCCATGCCGCCACAAACGGCCGTCCGGTTGGGGGTGATGCGGGCAGACTACATGCAGCGCTTTCTGCCGATTCTCAATCAGGCCAACAGGGATTGATTGCCGAGGAGCAATCGTCGTCACCCGAGGCGTCGCCGGCTGTTCGTTGCCGGAGGACACGGCAGATTCGGCCGGGCAGGGTCCGGCCGAGCAGGGTTTCGAACCGGCCGACCACCCGGCAGCAACCGTTCAAATCGATGCCGGTGACCGCTCCCAGGCCGTGGAGGAGATGAACGGCATCTTCCGTCGCCACGTTGTCAGGAGATCCATCGGGACTGCCTCCCAGACCACCGGCCGCCACATCGAACACCCGCACCCCGGCTGTATAGCCTGCATACAGGTTGACCAGGCCGAGTCCGCGGGTGTCGTGGAGATGAAGGGACAGTTCGATCTGCGGAAACCGGTCCAGGATCCGGGTGACCAGATCTCCCACCTGTTGTGGGTGGGCCATGCCGCTGGTATCGATCAGGTTGATTGCGTTGGCCCCGGCGCCGGTCAGCCGATCGATGGTCTCAAGGAGGGCAGCGTCGGCAACCGGACCCTCCAGGGCGCAGCCAAAGGCGCAATCGATCCCGGCTCGAACCAGGGCGCCTTCGGTGCTGGCGATACCAATCAGCCGGACGGTCCCGGTCATCACCTCGTCCACCGGCCGACCATAATGCATGCGGCTGTCCGCCTCGGATACCGGCACCTCCACGCAGATGTGGTCAAGCCCGCTGCGCAGGGCCCGTTCCAGCCCTCTTTCATTGCGCACTATGGCGGTGCACTGCATCTCGGGGGCGTGTCGGCGGACGAGCGCCACCAGGACGTCGGTGTTGGCCGCCTGGGGGACGGACCGGCTGTGCGCAAAACTGCCCAACCGCATCCGGCGCACGCCGGCCATGGCCAGCAGCTGGATGATCTCCATCTTCTCGGCCAGACCGAACAGACGCTCCTCGCTTATCAATCCGTCGCCCAGCGACTCCTCTTGCAACACGACCTGCTGCATCGTCAACCCTTTTGAATAGCGCCACGTTGAAGAAACTATGCTCTTCCTTATCCTGTCACCTGCCGATCATAGCATGTCGGGCAAGGAGAAGCACTGATTTGCGGTCAAGAGCGGCGGTCGACATCAGAGCAAGGGGCACGGATCGAGTTAACGGACAAACAGATATCATCGCGAAGCCAGGCAACAATTCCCTGGAAAAATAACCGACAGGCTCGTACAATGCCGCCCGAAAACCATCTGTTCCCCCCATCACCTCAACCCGTAAAGGACACCCGCTTGCACATCGTCAATATCCTCGGCAGTCCGAGAAAAAGTGGCACCTCGGGCCGCATGGCCCGCGCCTTTATCGAAACCGCTGTCACCTACGGTGCCACGGTCACCGACTATCCGCTCAATACCATGCAGTACCGGGGCTGCCAGGGGTGCGAAGGTTGCCATACCCGTTCTGAATGCTGCGTGCTCAGGGACGAGGTCACGCCCCTGCTGGCGGCGCTGTTGACCGCCGACATCGTCGTCTTCTCGGCCCCAATCTACTTTGGAGATACCTGCGGCCAGTTTAAATCGTTTTTCGACCGGATGTGGTCGCTGATCGTCCCCGATGCCGGCGACGATGAACCGGGCAGCCGCCTGCCACCGGGCAAGACAGCGGTGCTCATCCTGACCGGTTTCGACGCGGCCTCGGCCAATGGGGCTGTGGTTGATCGATATACCGGCCATCTGGAACACTTCGGCTTCGAAGTGCGCTCCCTGATCGCCTCAGGCCTGCGTCTCCAACCCAACACCGATGTCGACGATCACCTCCAGGCCGCCGCTGCCCTGGCCAGGGAGTTGATGCGCGCCGGTTGACAAGCTCTGTCAGTGCAAGAAGCTCACCGTTCCGCATATTTTTGCCCGATCAGGAGATCGAACAGCCGGTCACCGGTTGCGAAGATATGCGGCCCGTAGCGGGCAAAGGAGCGGAGACGCTGCCGATAGATCGGGAAGGCGGTGGCGGGCAGCCCCCCTTGAACACAGAGGGCCAGGACGATCATCAGGGTATTGTAAAAGGGGAGATGGAGGGCATGGGCCAGGCGAAGCACCCGCCTGTCCTCGGACAGAACCGGCTGCCGGAGCCGATGCGCGGCCTGGCAGAGCACCTCGTCGGTCGCACCTGGTCCGGGGGCTGGGATGAGCACCGTTTCCTCCGGCATCGCACCGTATTCGGCGGCCACCTGGGGGATCAGATGCAGGCTGAAGGTACGGGCCGCCAGAGGCAGGAGGCCGAGCCGATCGAGATAGATCAGCGTCGAGGTATCGATCACCCCGCAGTCCAGGCTCCGTAAATCCAGGAGAATTGTTGCCAGTTTGCTCCCCTCCACCGCTCACCTCTCCCTGTCGCTGTGGTCGGCCGTTTGGTAGCGGATCGGCCGTACACGACCACCGGCAACACCATCGTGGCCCCGCCTCACAAGCAGACAGTACCCGGACCCAACCATTCACGCAACCAGAGGAACAGACCATGGAACTGCACTTCACCATCGACACCGAACGCTGCATCCAGTGCGGGGCCTGCATCGACGACTGCCCCTTCCACATCATCGAGATGGCCCCGGATTTCCCGGCGCTCATCCCGTCGAGGGTGCACCACTGTATCCGCTGTCAGCACTGTCTGGCCGTCTGTCCCACCGGCGCCCTCTCCATAGCGGGGCGAAGACCGGAGGATTCGCTGCCCTTGCCGGAAAGTTTGCCCAGTGCCGGGCAGATGACGGCGCTTATCCGTGGTCGGCGGTCAATGCGACGATTCCTGCCCGATCCTGTTCCCGCCGAGACGATCAACCGGATGCTGGCCACCGTGGCCAACGCACCAACCGGCAAGAACAACCGCCAGTGTCTGTTCACCGTGATCGACGATCCGGCCACCATGGAGGTTGTCCGTCGGGAAACGCTGGAGGGATTGCGGCGGGCGGTGGCCGAAAAACGGCTCGGCGAGGGGTTGGGTTACTTTCGCCATGTGGTCACGGCCTGGGATCAGGGGCGAGACATCATCTTTCGCCGCGCACCCCATCTACTCATGGTTTCGGTACCACCCTCGGTGACCACGCCGGATGCCGACGCCCTGATCGCCATGAGTTATTTCGAGCTGCTGGCCGCCACGATTGGGATTGGGACCCTGTGGAACGCCATGATCCGCTGGGCTTGGTCAACCATCGATGTCGACATGTACCGGCGCTTGAACATACCAGCCGATCACTACAAGGGCTATGCCCTGCTGTTCGGCCGGCCGGCGGTCCACTATCATCGCACCGTGCAGCGCGACGAGGCGCAGATCAACCGGGTGCGGTTGGCATGAACGACCATCGCCTTATAGATGAAGATATCCCCTGGAAATGGGGAAAATAACGGTAAGGGGAGGGACCGGAGCCGATCAGCCGAACCGGCCGGTGATGTAGTCCTCGGTCAGTTGATGGCGGGGATTGGTGAAGATCCGGTCGGTCGGGCCGACTTCGACCAGATCGCCCAGATGGAAGTAGGCGGTGCGCTGGGAAACCCGGGCCGCCTGCTGCATGTTGTGGGTGACGATGACGATGGTGTAGTGCTCCTTGAGTTCGGTGATCAGGTCCTCGATGGTGGCGGTGGCGATGGGGTCAAGGGCCGAGCAGGGCTCGTCCATGAGGATGACCTCCGGCCGGACGGCTATGGCGCGGGCTATGCACAACCGTTGTTGCTGGCCGCCGGACAATCCGGTGCCCGGCTGATCGAGCCGGTCGGCGACTTCGTCCCAGAGGCCGGCTTTTTTCAAGGAAAGTTCAACAATATCATTGAGTTCAGATTTAGTGTCGACTAGGCCGTGTATCTTCGGGCCGTAGGCCACATTGTCGAAAATTGATTTGGGGAAGGGATTGGGTTTCTGGAAGACCATGCCCACCTGAGCCCGCAGCGGCACCACATCGACCTTCTTGTCGTAGATGTCGAGGTCGTCGAGCAGAATCTGACCGGTGACCCGGCAGCCGGCCACGGTATCATTCATTCGGTTGAGACAGCGCAAGAACGTCGATTTGCCGCAGCCCGAGGGGCCGATCATGGCCAGAACCTCATTCTTGCCGACATCAATACTGACATTCTTAATGGCATGATTGTCGTCGTAGTAGACGTTGACCTCGCGGCAGG
>JAUWAH010000312.1 GCA_030602145.1 Desulfobulbus sp. | reverse complement strand
CATCATGCCGGCATTGACTGGCGAACCAACATCGCCCTGATTGGCGGGTTCGCGGCCAAGGAGGTGATCATCTCCACCCTGGGCACGGCCTACTCCCTGGGCGAAGTCGACCCCGAAGAATCCGCCTCGCTGAGCGAACGGCTGGCCCGGGATCCCAACTGGAATCCGGTGGTCGCCCTGGCGGTGCTGGTGTTCATCATGTTCTACGCCCCCTGCTTCGTCACCGTGATCTGCATCGCCAGGGAAGCCGGCTCATGGAAATGGGCGTTCTTTTCCATGGCCTTCAACACCGTGTTCGCGTACGCCCTGGCGGTGTCGGTCTACCAGATCGGGGCCTTTCTGTACCTGCGCTGAAGGGTACGCCTTCAGGCCCGGTAGTCCTTGAACCGGCGCAGGACCTCGGCGATCTCCTCCGGGGGCAGGACCGGTGGTTCGGCGACCGGCAGGGCCTGGAGATAGATCCGGGCCAGGGTTTCCACCTCCACGGCCAAGGCCAGGACGCGGTCGAGATCGGCACCATGGCAGACCATGCCGTGATGGGCCAGCAGGGCGGCGGACCGATCGCGCAGGGCCTCGACCGCCGCGTCGGAGAGCGCCTGGGTGCCGAAGGTGGCATAGGGTGCGCAGCGGATCGAGTCGCCGCCGGCCACGGCCACCATGTAATGGAAGGCGGGGATGGGCCGCTCCAGGCAGGCCAACGTGGTACAGAAGGGGCTGTGGGCATGGAGGATGGCACCGGCCCGGGGATAGGCGCGGTAGATGTCGGCATGCATCCGCCACTCCGTCGATGGCTTCAGCCTGCCCCGCGTCTGGCCGGACCACCCCATCCACACCATGTCCTCCGGCTGGCAGAGGTCATAGGGCAGGGCCGAGGGGGTGATCAAGAACCCGTTGCCGTCCCGGACGCTGACATTGCCGGAGGCCCCCTGATTCAAGCCGAGGCTGTTCATGGCCCGGGCCGTGGCCAGCACTTGGGCGGCGAGTCTTGATGCGGTCATTGTCCCTCCTGCGGATAGAGTGCACCCAGACCGGCGCGGCTGGCCGGACAGATGCCGCGCTCGGTGATCAGACCTGTCACCAGACGGGCCGGGGTGACATCGAAGGCCGGGTTGATTGCCGGGGTGGCCCCGGGAGCGATGGCGAACGACCGGACCGTGCCGGTTTCGTCCTCGCCCATCAGCCGCAGGACCTCCTCCGCACCCCGCTCCTCAATCGGGATTTCGGCCACGCCGTCGTCCACCGTCCAATCCACCGTCGAGCCCGGCAGGGCTACATAGAAGGGCACGCCATTGTCGTGGGCCGCCAGGGCCTTCAAGTAGGTGCCGATCTTGTTGCAGACATCGCCGCTGGCCGTGGTCCGGTCGGTGCCGACGATGCACAGGTCCACCAGGCCGTGCTGCATGAGATGGCCGCCGGCATTGTCGACGATCAGGTGGTGGGGGATGCCGGCCGCCACCAGCTCCCAGGCGGTGAGACTGGCCCCCTGGTTGCGGGGCCGGGTTTCATCGACCCAGACGTGCACCGGTATCCCTTCGGCCACCGCCGCATAGACGGGCGCCAGGGCCGTGCCCCAATCGACGGTGGCCAGCCAGCCGGCATTGCAGTGGGTGAGGATATTGACCGGTTCGCCGGCCGGTTTCGTCCGCCAGATCTCCCTGATCAGGCTGACGCCATGACGGCCGATGGCCTCGTTGGTGACCACGTCCTCCTCGCAGATCCGGGCCGCCTCCCGGTAGGCCGCCGCCAGCCGCTGCTCCTCGGCCAGGGGGAGCAGACAGCGCAGCATCCGCTCCACCGCCCAGCGGAGGTTGACCGCAGTCGGCCGGCACCCGATCAGGCGGCCGGCCATCTCCTCCATATCCTTTACCGCAGTCGATTGCCGCAACCCCAGGCACAGACCGTAGGCTGCGGTGGCTCCGATCAGCGGCGCACCACGGACCAGCATCCGGCTGATGGCCTCCATCGCCTCTTCCAGGCTGTCCAGTCGAACCACTGCAAAATGAAAAGGCAGGCGGGTCTGGTCGATGATTTCGACTCCCACGCCGTCAGCCGCCAGCCAGATTGACCGATACGCCCGTCCGTTGACCTGCACGCTTTACCTCGCTGTTGTTCGGCCCGCAGGGGAGAGGATGTACCGTCTTCCCTTGGGCTCTTTGCTCTTGTCTCCCCTGCTTTTCCTACCTGAAACCGGACTGCACCGGCAAGCGATTTCTCCGCCTGCCGACGTCTTGCCGGGAAAATCCGAAAAAAATAACGATTCTCCCGCCCTGGTTGCTGGATTTTTGCCCATCGCTCTGCTATACAATACAAAGTCGCCTATTTCGGGAGAGTTACCTTCTATAGACCCACCCACCGGTCATGACCACACCCAACCCTGTCCTCAGCAACCTGAAACTCACCGGCAACCTGCCGAGCATGCCCCAGGTTCTTGTCCAGTTGATCGACCGGTGCCACGAAACCGAGATCAACCTCCAGTCCATCGCCCGGATTGTCGACAAGGACGCCGCCATCAGCGCCAAGCTGCTGCAGCTGGTCAACTCGGCCTTCATCGGTGCCCGCCGCTCCTTCACCAATCTTGAGCAGGCGGTGGTCTACCTGGGCGGCGACACCATTCGCAACCTGGCGATCAGCCTGTCGGTGCAGCAGGTCTTTCGCCGGGTGGAGAGCAACGGCCTGCTGTCGGTGGACCGCTTCTGGCATCACAGCTTTCTCAACGCCCTGCTCGCCCGCAACCTGGCCACGGCCACCGGTTATCCCGACCCTTCCGAAGCCTATCTGGCCGGACTGCTCCACGACATCGGCAAGCTCCTCCTGTGGATGGCCTTCCCGGGCAAATACGCGCCGCTGCTGCTCAAGGGAGTACGCTGCCACAACGGCCGGCTTGCCTTCCTCGAAGAGGAAAAGCTCCATGTCAATCACTGTTCGGCCGGGGCTTGGCTCTGTGAACAGTGGCGTCTCCCCACCTTGCTGGCCGACGCCATCCGCTACCACCATCATCCCCTCGAACAGGTGGAGCAGGCCCTGCCCCTGACCAGAATCGCCTGCCTGTGCGATCTCCTCAGCCACAGCAGTACCGAGGGACAGGACTGCCTGGAAGCGGCCGATCGGCTCTTCGGCCTGTCGGCCGACCGGGTACGGGCACTGTACGAGGGCATCGAGGAACAGATCAACGAACTGGCCGACAACATGGGCATCCACGTGCCGCGCCTTGCCAAGAGTTCCCACGACCAGGAACCGGAAAGCCAGGAAACCCACAAGGAGACCTCGCTGGGCCTGATCAACCGCATCAGGGAGATCACCCAGATGAGTGGCCTGCTCGACAACCTGCTCCGGGCGGAGAACGCCAACCAGGTGGTGGCTGCGGTGGAACAGGGACTGAAGATCCTCTTCAACGAGGATGCCTGCCTCATGATGGTGGTGGACCAGCAGAGCGGCGACCTGCGCGGCCTCACCTCACCCAACAACCCTCTTGCCCGGGAAATGAACGGTTTTGTCATCGCCATGCAACGCCATCCCGACAGCCTGCCGGGAAAGGTGGTCCGCACCGATCGCCTCCGCCACACCTTCGGCAAAAAAGCCGAAGGTAAACAGCCGGCCAACCTCCTGGACGCCCAGTTGGTCCGCCTGCTCGGCACCGACGGCATGGTCGGCCTACCCCTGCTCTACCAACGGGAAACGCTGGGTGTGCTCCTGATCGGCCTCTCCGACAAAGCCTTCACCCAGTTCAACGGCCAGTGGACCTCCCTGCGGCTGCTCGCCAACCATGCTGCCATCTGTCTGTATCTTGAGCGGATGCGGGCCATGCACGCCGAACGGATAGCCACCGAGCGGCTCCAGGCGGCAAACCTCGCTGCCCGCAAGATCGCCCACGAAATCAACAACCCACTTGCCATCCTGAGAAATTATCTTCATATCCTGGGCAAGAAGAGCGCTCAAGGCGAACCGATCAACGAAGAATTGGCCTTGCTGGACAACGAACTGGAACGATTGGCCCACATGACCCTGGGGCTCGAAGATCTGTCCCGCGAGGAGGACGAACTCCACTGGGAGCGGCTCGACCTGCACCGGCTGATCTCGGAAACGGTGCATCTCTTCGGGGCCGCCACCAGCGCCGCCGGCCTG
>JAUWAH010000092.1 GCA_030602145.1 Desulfobulbus sp. | reverse complement strand
CACCTATTTCGATATCCACTCCATGGAGGAGCTGTTTCAGCAGTTGGGCGAAGGGCGGATTCGGCTGCGCGAGTTGATCTACGAGATCCTCAATGGACTTTACGTCGGTCGGCCGACCCTGTTTCAGCCCACCGGGGTGTTCAACCGGGTGGATTTGGCGACCCTGGACCCAGTGGTGATCAAGGCATCGGCCTGCTGCAAGCCGAGCCCGTTGGATAAGGGCGTGATCGGTCTGCTCAGCGAACGCGGTCTGTCTCTGCACCGCAAGGATTGTAGCCAGTTGCGGAGGATCAATTTCCAGCGGGAGGACGCGGTTGAGGTGCGCTGGAAACTGAAGTCGACCCGGATCGAGAAGAACCAGCGGATCATTGTCATGCAGGCGACCCGCAACCGGTTGTTCATGCTCCTGTCGGTGGCGCCCGAGGAAATGAAGGTCATCGATATCGTCTATCTGGGCAAAGGGCCGACCACGATGGGCGACTGGGAGGTCCATTTCCAGGTGGCGAATCTGTACGGGTTGAAGAAGGTCGAGCGCCACTTTACCCGCTCCGGACTCCGCTACGAGTTTGAACTCGAGACCTGAGCGACGTCAGTCTCTCTTCGCCGCGTCCAGGAAAAAGAGTTCCGATCAGTGCTGTCCGCGGGTGTTTGCCGACATCGTGTCGGCAAGGACCCATTTTTTTTGCGGCAGGCATTGATCGATGTGCAGGTCGAGTTGGGTTTGAAACTGTTCGCGGCCAAGCTCCCGGGCGCCGAAACGGAGCAGGTGGTCGGTGGTCATCTGGCAGTCGATCATGGCGATGTTGCAGTGCACGGCCTGGTGGACCAGGGCAGCCAGCGCCACCTTGGAACCGTCGGTGATCCGGGTGAACATCGATTCGCCGAAAAAAATCCTGTCCAGACAGACGCCGTACAGGCCGCCGGCCAACTCCCCATCCCGCCAGCATTCGATGGAATGGGCAAAGCCGAGCTGGTGCAATCGGCAGTAGGCCTGCTCCATTTCCGGCGTGATCCAGGTGCCCTGTTCTCGACGTCCCGAGGAGGTGGCGCAGGCCCTGATTACCTGGGCGAAGGCGGTGTCGGCGGTGACGGTGAAGATGCCGCCGGCGATGGTGCGCTGAAGGCGCCTGGGCAGGTGAAATTCTTCCGGGAAGAGCACCAGCCGGGGTGATGGCGACCACCACAGGATCGGGTCGCCTTCGGAGTACCAGGGGAAGATCCCCTGGCTGTAGGCCCTGAGCAGCCGAGCCGGGTGCAGGTCGCCGCCGATGGCCAGCAGACCGTCGGGTTCGGCCAATTCGGGAGCCGGAAAGATGGGGGCGTCGATCAAACGGAAAACGGGCATGACCACTCGGGCGGTAACGAACCAGCATGGCTGGACCAGATTGGCCGGCCACAACGAACCATGTAAGCTTGGCACTCCGGCATGGCACCCTCGCCGGAACCAATGCGTTCATGTAGACGGATAGGGACATCCGGCATCCTACCCTGGCCAAAAAAAAAGGCAAGCCCGAAGGCTTGCCTGTGCTTGGCGGGATTGTTTGGTGGATCCGGTCAGTCAACCTTCTGTCGCCGCCGGGCCATGCCGGCCAGACCGATCAGGCCGGTGCCGAAGAGCAGCATGGTGGTGGGTTCGGGGACTGGTGCTGCTTCGCCGATGAGCTGGCTTTGCGCTTTTTTGCCATTCATGTCGCTCAAATTCAGGACCTTGACGATGCCATCGATGGAGTAATCTTTGGTCGAGTTGGGGAACCAGGAATTATAGAGGTCGGTGTACAAGGAGCCGTAACTATTCAATTCGCCATATTTCATTTCCTCTTCCAAAACCCAGATGGCATACTGAACGGCATTGGCCTTCTCGTTGGAGTCCGTCGTGCTGCTGAAATCCAGGGTGCCCTGGATATAATTCCAGAAAACCCACTTGGTTTTTTCGCTGACGTAATCCCGAGGTTCATTATCCTCCCATATTGCACCTCTATCCAGGCCTCCTCCGTTGGTGGCGTAATCTGCCACGGAGTCGATTTCATAAATCGTGCTAGATTTTAGTGTTGAAACATTTATAGTTTCATACCTCTCCAGGCAGAAGCTGATATAGTCGACCTCGGTGCTATTGCCGAGGACATCAACCTTGAATGTTCCGCCCAGGGAGGTGCCGTGACCAGGATTGTCATAGAGTTTAACCTTATCATCGCCAGCCATGGGCAGTGCCCAAGCGTTCCCCTGGAGAAGGAGAACGGTTGCGGTTGCCAGACACCATGTTGCTAATGTTTTCATAACGGACTCCTTGTCGTTTTGATTGTCGTCATTTGCTAAAAAATTTGATTTCGCCAGAGGTTGGCGAGTGGCTTGTCATGACCATGGAACCTTGAAACATTTGCCTGTTCTTTGCACTAACCGTGCCAATTATTTTTCTCTATAATATCAACATGTTGGTTTTTTGTCTCCAGTTGTGTTTCCAGAAGACCGGAAAAAATGGCGTATTTAATCCGGGATAGACGAAAAGTAGGGTCTGCTCAAATGTTCGCCGCCCTGCTTATGGCTGCAATACGCTGTAATCACACGGGTACCCCGTTGCCCCCATTCGATGCCGGAGGGCAAGTGATGGGTTCGAAATTCCGGAAAAATGAGCGTCGGTGCAGCCTTCGCCCGTCACTGTGCATCGACAAAGGAGATCGAGGTTGTTGCCTGGGCAGCAGGGTTCACGGCTGGGGAAGAGTGAAGATAATCGTTTGACTTGGCTTCCTTTTTGCGGCAAAGTACCGATACAATCGAGTTGGAAAGAAGACCAGTGGCGATTGCACCTTCGACCTCCCGCGCCGACAAGCAACCGCCAAAACGACCCGATGGAACCCTATGCATCCGGAATATCCGCAGTCCAAACCGTCACCTTTCAGCGAAGAGTCCGATCCGGAACTCTTCTTTCCGGGAGCGGAACGCGAGGCCATCTGCCAGTCGATGATCCTCGACATCCTGGCCGGCAAGCCCCTGGTCAAGCTGATTGGCCGGGAAGGGGCCGGCAAGACCATGGTCTGCCAGGTGGTTGCCGACCGTCTGCCTTCTGAGTACGAGATCGTCGTCCTCGACAACCCGGTGGGTTCCTTCGATGACCTGATGCGGGTGGTGTGCATCGAACTCGGCATGGACCCGAGGGGGCAAAGGGATGGCTTTTCCCCCGCCGAGGACTGGCTGCGGCTGGTCGAGCACAAGAATGAAGAAGGCGTCAAGGTTGTGCTCATCGTTGACGAGGCGGAGAAACTTTTTCTCGCCACCTTGGAACGGCTGGTGGTCCTGCTGGGGGAGAGCCCGGAGGACCTTGCCTGGACCATGGTGCTCAGCGGTCGGCCCGGGCTCGAGGCCAACCTGGCCCGGCTGTCTATCCTCTCCGTTGCCGTGGACATCCACAGCGGTTATACCCTTGAGGAACTCACCGAGGGCGAAACCAGGCGATATCTGCGTTTTCGCCTTGAGGCGGCCGGCATGGACCGCGACCAGGTCGAGGTCATCTTTCCCGAGGGGGTGGTGGCCAAAATCTTCGCAACCTCCCGGGGCAATCTGCGGATGATCAATATCCTGGCCGAGGAGACGTTGCGCACCGCCGAGGCCGACCGGTCGTTCATGGTCCTCCTCGATCGGGTCGAACCGGAGGAGGTCCAGGAGGACAAAGGGCCGGGCATGGAGAGCAGAATACTCGAACTCTATGACCTGCTCCGAGCCAACAGGGTGTTCGCCGGCGCCCTTGCCGGCCTGGTGGTCGTCGTTTTCCTGCTCGGCGTCCTGCTCACGGGCAATCGTGGCGGCGACGATGAAACCGCAGGCCCCGCGGCGGTGAGTCAGGAGACGGCGGCATCCGCGGCTGTCACCGGTGAACGAGCTGTCTCCACCCCGGCTGGTGCTTCTCCGGAGACGGGTCCCTCAGCCATCGGCGGCAGCGGGCAGCGGGATGGCGATCAACTGCTGCGGGAGCGGCTGGCGGCCAGCGCCCACTGGTTGACCGGCATCCACAAGGGCAAGTACACCGTCCAGTTGATGCTGCTGGTGTCCAACCAGGCCCAGATGAATGTCGCCGACACCCTGGTTCAGGACGACTACTTCGCCATCCGCGAGCAACTGTTCGTCTTTCGCAAGAACACCACTCCTCCGACCATCCTCGTCTTCCACGGCCTGTACAACACGCTCGATGAAGCGCGGGAGGCGAGAAACAACATGCCGGTCTTTCTGCGCAGGCATCACCCCTATCCGCTTGCCGTCGACGACGCCCTGAAGAAACTCCACAACTGAATAAACCCGCCACTTGAATTGCGGCCACCCCTTCGGTCGGCCATCACCGAGCCATGGAGCCATCGATGGATATACTCCTTGCCAACCCGAGAGGATTCTGCGCCGGCGTCAACCGGGCGATCGCCATCGTCCATCAGGCCCTGGAGCGGTATCGGCCGCCGGTTTACGTGCTGCACGAAATCGTCCACAATACCCATGTCATCGAGGAACTGCGGCAGCTTGGCGCGGTGTTTGTCGAGGAGTTGGAGGAGATTCCCCGGGGGGCCATTACCATCTTCAGCGCCCACGGCGTCTCCAGGGCGGTCGAAGCCCGGGCGCAACAACTCGGGCTGCGGACCATCGACGCCACCTGCCCGCTGGTGTCCAAGGTGCACCGGCGAATGAACCGGCTCCATGCCATGGGATACGATGTACTGGTGATCGGCCACAAGGGCCATCCCGAGGTGGAAGGAACCTGCGGTCAGGCCACCGGACCGGTGCATGTCCTCAGCCGGTCGGAAGAGATTGGCGGGTTGACAGTGACCGACCCGGCCAAGGTCGGCTATGTCACCCAGACCACGCTCAGTGTTGACGATACCGCCGACCTGATCGACGCCCTCCGTCTTCGGTTCCCGCTGATCGCCGAACCCGAGCGGACCGACATCTGCTACGCCACCACCAACCGGCAGGAGGCGGTGCGCCGTCTGGCCGACGCGGTCGACCTGGTGCTGATCGTCGGTTCGAAGAATTCCTCCAATTCCAACCGACTCAGGGAGGTGGCCGAACTGCGGCACACCCCGGCCCATCTCATCGACGATGCCGGGGAAATCGACTGGCAATGGTTTGCCGGTGTCCAGCGGGTCGGGATCAGTGCCGGCGCCTCAGCGCCGGAACACCTGGTGGTGGAGGTGGTGGAATGGCTCCAGCAACGGGGTGCCGGCCCGGCGGTGGAGATGGCCGGCGAGGAGGAACGGGTCAACTTCCTGGTGCCCGATCTGCATGTCTGAGGGCTGACCTGATACACCGCTTCCTTCCGGCTGTCTCAGGGGGGAACTTGATGGTCCTTTTCTATCAGGTGACGCACACCGACCACCTCGACCTCCCGGGACAATTGACCGCCGCAGCGGCGTATGGCTTCCAGGGTGGCCTGGTACGGGTGGCCGGAACCGACAGCCTGTCCGCGCCGATGCGCCATCCTGGCCAACGCCTCCATTTGCCGGCAGATCCGGTCGGCATCCTGCTGATTGTCAAGAAAGAGGTCGCGCCGGGTTGCGGCCAGGCCCCGACGACGGGCCGTGGCCAGGCCCAGCGAGTCGCCGCTGGTGAAGGAATCGACGAAAAACAGGGAGCGATTCCCCAGGGCTTCCATCACCGCTTCCATTCCCGGAAGATGTTCACTGAAACGCGAGCCCATGTGGTTGTTGGCCCCGATCGCATGGGGGATCGCGGCCGTAAGCCGGGCGATTTTTTCTTGAAGCAGATCCGGTCCGTCTGCCACCAGCAGGGTGTCCGGCTCAAGCCGCGCAGTCACCTCCTTGGGTTCCATGGGGAGGTGGATCAGGACATCGCGGCCGCGGCGGGCTGTTTGGTCGGCCAACTCCCGGGCATGGGGCGCGTCGGGGAGAAAGGAAAAGCTGAGATGCAGGTCGAGGTCTATCAATTGCCGTCCGATATCGCGGTCATAGCCCATATCGTCGATGATGATGGCCACCCGTGGCCGTACAGAGGTGGGGGGCGGCTCGGTTTGTTGCGGCGCCGGGGCCGGCGGGGGAGGTGGCGGCCCGTCCTCGACGGACGGTGGTGCAGGCGGGGCAGGGGGATCGGGCGAAAGGACAGCCTCTACCGTCTTCGTGCCGGTTTCGGCGGGGGCTTGGTGGCGGGGCTCCTCGCTTCGGCAACCGGTCAGGAGAAGCAGGCAGAGCGTCGTCAGCAGCAGGCGGCGGACAGGAAAGGGCACGGGCGGGAGGCGGTTATCGGGTTCGGGTCAGGATATAGCCGGCCAAATCCCGGAGCAAGCCGACGCTGGCCTGCGTCTCGTCGACCTGCTCGAAGGGTGCCAGGGAGGCGATCGCCGTTTCGATCAACTGACGGGCAACATCGGCGGTGCTGGTGAACCCGTCGTGGTGCTCGATGAGGGCAACCAGTTGCCGGTAGGCAGCCTCCGAACTCCGGTCCCCTGCGTAGAGGGCGGCCAGGGTGTGGCGCTCCTCCGGTGTGGCGCGGGCCAGGGTGTGCAGAAGCGGCAAGGTGATCTTCCCTTCCGCGAAATCGTTGCCGGTTTGCTTGCCGGTCGCCTGCTGATCACCCCGGAAGTCGAGCAGATCGTCGACCACCTGGAAGGCTGTGCCAATGTGGTCCCCGTAGGTGGCCAGGGCCCGCTGCCGCTGGTCATCCGCGCCGGCAAACAGAGCGCCCAGGACGCAGGCCGAGCCGATCAGGTTGCCGGTTTTCTGGCGGATCACCTTGAAATACTCTTCTTCGCCGGCCTCGAGGTCGCCGACCAGGCGCAGTTGTTCAAATTCGCCGTTGACCATCGAACTGGTCGCCCGGCAAAAGACTTCCAACCCTTCGGCACCGGTGAGCCGGCCGATGAGATGCATGCTGCGGGCGTGGAGCCAATCGCCGGCAAGAATGGCCGCCGCCAGGCCGAACCGGGTTGCCACCGTGTCGAGACCGCGCCTTCTCGGTGCCCGGTCGATGACGTCGTCATGGATCAGGGTGGCCACATGCAGGTACTCGAAGGCTGCGGCCAGCAGGTACAACCGGTCGTCGTCGCGGCCGCAGCAGCGGGCGCTGAGCACGGTCAGAAGGGGGCGGATGCGCTTGCCGCCGTTGAAGAGCGCATAGTGGAGCACCTCGGTCAGCAGGGGGTCGCAGCCTGCCAGGGCGAGGTCCAGATCGGCATGCATCGCGGTTTCGACCCGGGCGGCGACGGCGGCGGCGGTGGCGCGCAGATCGGTGGGGGAATCGACAGGAGAGACGGGCATGGCGGATTGATGCTCGGTGGGCAGTCCGGTTAACGATGGCCGGCACGCTGGTTATCGAAAAAAGCGGCCACCTCGGCCAGATCGCGGCAGACCGGGCTAGGCGGCAGGCTGCGGCGGAACTGGCGTCCGTACCCCTTGGTGAACAAACGGGTGTCGAGGATGGCCATCACGCCCCGATCGTCGGCGGTGCGCATCAATCGGCCCACCCCCTGACGCAGGGTCAGGATGGCGCGGGGCACCTGGTAGTCGGTGAAGGGGTTGCCGCCCAGGGCCTTGATCCGACTCAACCGGGCCATAATAACAGGGTCGGTGGGGACTTCAAACGGTAATTTGTCGATGATCACCAGGCTCAGCGATTCTCCGGGCACATCGACCCCTTCCCAGAAGCTGGCCACGGCAAACAGGACTGAATCGGTTTCCCGGGCAAACCGTTTGAGCAGGATGCGTCTTGGCGCCTCGCCCTGGAGGAGCAAGGGGTAGGGCAAGCGGCCGCTGAGGGAGTCAAAGGCCTGCTGCATGGCCTGCAGCGAAGTGAACAGGGCCAGGGTTCGGCCGCCCGCCAGATCGATGAGGGCCGCCATGCAGTCGTGCAGGGTGTGCGGGTACTCCCGGCTTCCCGGTTCGGGAAAACCGGCGCCCGGGATAAAGAGCAGGGTGCGGCCGGGGTAGTCGAACGGCGAGGACAGGGACAGGGTGGGAGTGTCGTCCGGCAGGCCCAACCGGTCGAGCACATACCGGAAGGTGGTGCCGGTGGTCA
>JAUWAH010000342.1 GCA_030602145.1 Desulfobulbus sp. | reverse complement strand
ACGGCGGTGGGTACGTTGTCCGCCACCCGCACGGTGATGGAGCGCAGGTACTGCTGACCGGTGAGCCGATTCATGGCCGTGGTGTAGGGCGTCCAGACATTGAGGCTTTCCGTGTCGCCGAAACTGGTGTCCGCTTTCCTGGTGACGCCGACCACCCGGCAGGGCACCTTGCCCAGCATGATCACCGCGCCGAGTGCCTCCGCCGGATTGTCCTTGAACAGTGTGCGGCGGGTGTTCTGATCGATCACCACCTCCTGACTGCTGGCGGCGACCGATTCGGCGTCGAACAGCCTGCCTTCGGCTAGTTCCATGCCCCGCACCCGGAAGTAGTGCTCACCCACGCCGTTGACCTGGGCGGTGACACTGACATTGCGGTACACCAGGGTCACCGAACGGTTGACCACCGGCGTGACCGTGTCGACATAGGGTTGTTCGGCCAGGGCATGGGCGTCGGCGGGAACCAGGGTGCGAACCCGGCCGGAGCGCATGTCGCCCCAGTCGCTGCCGGGAAAGATACTGATGGTGTTGGTACCCATGGATTTGATGTCCTTGAGGATGCGTTGCCGCGATCCCTCGCCCAGCGCCACCACCGCCACCACCGAACCAATGCCGATGATGATGCCCAGCATGGTCAACAGGGTCCGCAAGCGGTGGGCGGCCATGGCGGTGAGGGCCATGCGGAAGGCTTCGGCGAACCGGTCCCACAGGGCTCGCCAGGGATGGGCGACGGTGGTCCGGTTCGCCAGGGTGGCGGTTGGTCCGGGCGGAGCGACCTTCTGGTCGGCGACGATTCGGCCGTCGCGCAGTGCGATGATCCGGCCGGCATGGCGGGCCACCTCCATGTTGTGGGTAACAAGGATGATGGTGTGGCCGTGGTCGTGCAATTCCTTGAGGATCGTCATCACCTCGGCGCCGCTGGTGCTGTCCAGGGCGCCTGTGGGTTCGTCGGCCAGGATGACCGCGCCGCCGTTCATCAGGGCGCGGGCGATGGAAACCCGCTGCTGCTGGCCGCCGGAAAGCTGGCCGGGCAGGTGACCCAACCGGTCGGCCAACCCCAGGCGACCGAGCAGTTCGCGGGCGCGCTCCTGTCTGGGAGCGGTGGCCAGGCCGGCATAAATGGCGGGCATCTCGACGTTGGCCAGGGCGGTGAGGCTGGCGAGCAGGTGATAGCGCTGGAAGATGAAACCGAAATGCTCCCGACGAAAAGCGGCCAGTTGGTCAGGTTCCAGACCGTCCGTCGGCTGGCCATTGACCCGGTATTCGCCCCGGCTGGGTCGGTCCAGGCAGCCGATGATGTTCATCAGCGTCGACTTGCCGGAACCCGAGGCACCCACGATGGCCACCATCTCGCCGGCCTTGATGGTCAGGTCGATGGTGTCGAGGACGGTGAGCAGGTGGTCGCCGGCCGGATAGTCCCTGCAGACACCCCGCAGTTCGATCAGGGATTTTGCCATTACAGCATCCTCGGCATCGGCATTCTCCGTTGGCCGGCGGAACCGGCGACGGCACCGACCTGCTCACCGATCACCACCCGTTCTCCCTCCCGCAATCCTTCCCGCACCTCGGCCTGGACGTTGTTATTGAGTCCGACCAGGACGGCGCGTTCCTCAAGGAGGCCAGCCGCCGTTTCGATCCGCACCGCATGGCGACCTTCCTTGTCCCTGGCGCCGAGGGCGGCGGCGGGAATGAGCAGGACATCCTGGGCCTCGTCGAGCACGATGGTCACCTGGGCGGTCATGCTGATACGCAGCTTGCCGTCGGGGTTGGCCACCTCGAGGACACCCAGATAATAAATGGCGGTGGAGGTGGTCGTGGTCGAGGTGGTGGTGCTCTCCTTGGCGATCGATTCGGGGGCCGGCTCGATGGAACGCAGTACCGCCGGATAGCGGCTGTCCGGTTCGCCCAGGATGGTGAAGGAAACCCGCTGGCCGGGCTTGACCCGGATGACATCGGCATCGGAGATCTCGACCTTGATGGTCATGCGGTCGAGTCGGGCCACCTTGATGATGGTCGGGGCCGACTGGTTGGCGTTGACCGTCTGCCCCTCCTTGGTGACGATGGCCACCACGACGCCGTCGATGGGCGAGCTGATCTTGGTGTAACCCAGGTCCAGCCGCGCTGTGTCGACGGCGATGCTGGCCTGCTCGATCTGGGCGTCGAGGGCGGCAATCTCGGCCCGCAGCACCTTGAGATTGGCCTCGGCGGTTTCGGCATCCTCGCGGGAGGCTGCCTCGCCCTTAAGCATCTGCATCTGCCGTTTGAAGGTCAGCTCGGCCAGGGCCAGGGATGCCTCCTTGGCCTGCTTCTGGGCCCGGATCGCCGCCAGGGCAGCGGTTTTGGTGCGCAGGGTATTCTGCTGGGGCAGGCTGTCGATTTCGGCCACCAGTTGCCCGGCCTTGACCGTATCGCCCAGTTCGACCTTGAGCGACTTGAGCTGTCCGGAGACCTGGGCGCCGACGCTGACCATGTTGTCTGATTCCACCGTGCCGCTGGCCAGTACCGTGGTTTCGATGGTGCCACGGCTGACCGGGGCGGTCATGTGGGTCGGTGTCCGGCTGCGGTTGACAAAAAGATAGGCGCCCGCGGCCACGCTCGCGGTCACGACCACTATCAGCGGCAGGAGCAGCCGGCCGCGTACTTTGAAGAATCTGTTGAACATGGGCAGGGCGGGAGTTGATGTGGTCTGGTATGAGGGCTAGGCCATTGGAAGGTAACCGCTGGGTGGAGCCGGAATTGAGGAATGGGGTTGTTGCAACGGGATAACAATAGGACAGTTTGCCGTGAAAACCTAGGCGAAGCGGACCGTTTTTCGGTTAATTTTTGTTAACGGCGATTGATTGGAGGATGTCCCCCCGCCGGCGGGCCAGTCCGGTCGAACCTCCTGCCAGGGCAACGGCTGACGATGGATTGGCTGCCCGGTAACCCGGCAGCAGGGCAACCCGTTGTTTTGACAGACCTGTTGGTGGTTTTTTGCCGATCGGCATGCTATAGTGTGCATTCACCAATCAGCCCCCATACCCTGCACCCCGTGACGACCACCAGGAGAGCCCCCATGGAATTCTTGCCCGCCATCGAACAGGAAACCCGCAGCAATCCCGACGCCGCCGTCATCTGGCTCCATGGTCTGGGTGCCGATGGGTATGATTTCGCCCCCATTGTTCCGGAACTGAATCTGCCCGAAGATTTGGGCATCCGTTTCATCTTTCCCCATGCGCCGTCCATCCCGGTGACGGTCAACGGCGGTTTTGTCATGCCGGCCTGGTTCGACATCCTGGAAATGGATATCGACCGCAAGGTGGACAGCGAGCAACTGCTGGTTTCGGCCGCGGCCGTGGGCCGTCTCGTCGACCGTGAATGTGCGCGGGGCATCGACAGCCGCCGCATCGTGCTCGCCGGATTCTCGCAAGGGGGTGCCGTGGCCTATCATCTCAGCCTCAGCCATCCCCTGCCGCTGGGCGGTTTGCTCGCCCTGTCCACCTATTTCGCCACCAGTGATTCCATCACCCTCAGCGAGGCCAACCGCGACCTGCCCATCGAAATCCATCATGGAGTCTACGACCCCGTGGTTCCCCAGGCCCTGGGCATCCGTGCCGCCGAGTTTCTCAAGGATCGTGGCTACAGCGTCGACTTCCGCACCTATCCCATGGATCATTCGGTGTGCCCGCAGCAGATCGGCCATATCGGCGCCGCCCTGGAGCGTTTCCTTTACAGGTGAAGCGGCCGTCCGCCGCCGGTTGCAAGGAAACCCCCATGGAGATACGATCAAAGACCGAGGCGCAGCAACGGATTGATCGGATAGAGTCCTTCCGCGC
>JAUWAH010000391.1 GCA_030602145.1 Desulfobulbus sp. | reverse complement strand
TGACCATTTTCCGGGTGTTCTCCGGAACCCTCAAGGGTGATGCCTTCTACAATACCTCCAAGGCCACTTCCGAACGGTACGGTCAGTTGTTCGTCATGGCCGGCAAGGAGCAGAAGCCGGTGGAACAGGCCCTGCCCGGCATGGTGGTGGCAGTGGCCAAACTCAAGGAAACCACCACCGGCGATACCCTGTGCGAGGAAGCCAATCCGATTGTCTTTCCGATGACCGAGCCGCTGCCGACGGTGATTTCGTATGCGGTCAGCGCCAAGAAGGGCGACGAGGAAAAGCTGTTCTCCTCCATCACCCGCCTGCTCGACGAGGATCTGACCCTCAAGCTCACCCGCGAACAGCAGACCCATGAGACCCTTATCTCCGGTGTCGGTCAGGTGCATCTGGAGGTGATCGGCGAAAAGATCAAGCGCAAGTTCGGTGTGGAGATGGAACTGCGGCCCCCGCGCGTTCCCTATCGGGAAACCCTCAAAGGCAAGGTCACCGTTCAGGGGCGGCACAAGAAACAATCCGGCGGACGTGGCCAGTTCGGCGACTGTACCATCGAGATGGAGCCGCTGCCCAGGGGCGAGCATTTTCAGTTTGTCGACAAGATCGTCGGCGGCGTCATTCCCCAGCAGTACCGGCCGGCGGTGGAGAAGGGCATCATCGAGGCGATGGATCGGGGCGTCATCGCCGGGTATCCGTTTGTTGATCTCAAGGTCAGCCTGATCGACGGTTCCTACCACACCGTCGACTCCTCGGAAATGGCCTTCAAGGTGGCCGGATCGCTGGCCTTCAAGAAGGGCGTGGTCCAGGCCAATCCGATCCTTTTGGAGCCGATCATGGAGGTGGAAGTGCGGGTGCCCAAAGATTTCGTCGGCGACGTCATGGGTGACCTCAACAGCCGCCGCGGCCGGGTGCTCGGCATGGATTCGAAGGACAAGTACGAGGTGATCAACGCCCATGTGCCCCAGTCCGAAATCCTGCTCTAGGCCCTTGACCTGACCTCGATGACCGGCGGCCGCGGCACCTTCCTGACCAAGTTTTCCCATTACGAGGAGGTGCCCGCCCAGATCGCAGAAAAGATCATCGCCGAGTACAAGGCTGAAGCCGAGGAGTAATGGCTGAGAGTTCGCGGCCGTTTCGCTGCGGCGTGCTGACCTTGAGTGACAAAGGGGCCCGGGGCGAGCGTGAGGATACCAGCGGCGCCCGCATCCAGGAGATGTTGCGGGCAGCGGGGTATGACATCGCCCTGTACGGGGTTATTCCCGACACACGGGAACTCATCGAACAGACCCTGACCGCCTGGGTCGACGAGCAGCGGCTTGACCTGATTGTCACCACCGGCGGTACCGGGGTGTCGCCCCGCGACCGCACCCCGGAAGCCACCAGGGCGGTGATCGAACGGGAGGTACCCGGCCTGGCCGAGGCCATGCGCATGGCCAGCCTGGAAAAAACCATCCAGGCGGTCTGGTCGCGGGGAATCGCCGGCATCCGCAACGGGTGTTTGATCCTCAATCTGCCCGGTAGCCGCAGGGCAGCCGAGGAGAATCTGGCGGCGGTGCTGCCGGCTCTTCCGCACGGCCTGGAAAAAATCCGGGGCAGCGAGGCGGACTGCGGCCAAGTCTGAATGAAAAGCAGGCCACAACACAAAAAGCCCCGGGAGATATTCTCTCACGGGGCTTTTCGTTTTCCTTTGGAAGCAGACGGCAGTGTGCTGTGGCGGGTCGAACTCAGGAGATCCCGTCGATTGCCACCTGCCGGCCATTGCCCGCCCGGGCGGCTTTGATCTCACCGATCAGGTAGGGTTGCTCGCCATGGGCGCTGAACTGGTGCAGCATGTCGTCAACCTTGTTCTCCGGGACGATGACCATCATGCCGATGCCCATGTTGAAGGTGCGGTACATTTCACCCACGGTGATGCCGCCCTTGTCCTGCAGATAGGTGAAGCAGGGAGGAATGGGCCAACTGCCCGGATGAATGCGGGCATCGCAACCGGCGGGCAGGATGCGGGGGATGTTGTCGATGAAGCCGCCGCCGGTGATGTGCACCAGACCGTGGATCGTACAGCGTCGCAGGGTATTGACCACGCTGTCCACATAGATGCGGGTCGGCCGGAGCAGTTCCTCGCCGACGGTGCACCCCAGTTCGTCAATGAAGTCGTCGACCTTGCGACCCTGTTCCGTGAAGAAGACCTTGCGGACCAGCGAGTAACCGTTGGAATGGAAGCCCGAGGAGGCCAGACCTATGATCCGGTCGCCGACCCGGATGTCGCTGCCGTCGATGAGGGCATTGCGATCGCCGATACCGACCACGAAACCGGCCAGATCGTAGTCTCCCGGCTGATAGAGCCCCGGCATTTCCGCCGTTTCCCCCCCGATCAGCGAGCAGTGAGCCTGCTTGCAGCCGGCGGCGATGCCGCGCACCACCTCGGTGGCCACCTCGACATCCAGGGCATTGCAGGCAAAATAATCGAGGAAGAAGAGTGGCTTGGCGCCGCTGACAATCACATCGTTGACACACATGGCCACCAGGTCGATGCCGATGGTATCGTGCTTGTTGCACAGCTTGGCTACAGCCAGCTTGGTGCCGACACCATCGGTGGAGGCAACCAGCACCGGATCCTTCAGATCCTCATTGCCTATGGCGAACAGACCGGAAAAACCGCCGATGTCGGAGATGACCCCGCGTCGGTGGGTTTCGGCGACAATGGATTTGATCCGGGAGACGAAGAGGTTGCCTTTGTCGATGTCGACGCCGGCTTCGGAATATTTCGAGGGTGATTGGGTCATGGAAAACTGTTGTCCAGTTCGCCCGGATACCGATCCGTCGAGTGTCGTATCGGGCGCAAGGGCTATATAATCTTAGGTAATATGACAAAGAAAGTACTTTTTTTCAGCGACCATTGTCAACATCTTTATGGCGGGTTGCAGGGCCTGTTGCTTTCTGGTAAAGGTCGGCCATGAAATTGCTGATAACGCTTATCGGACTGGTGTTGGTGCTTGAAGGATTGCCCTACGTTGCCTCACCGGAGGTCATGCAGCGGTGGCTTCGCCAAATCGTTGAACTACCGCCCCGGCAGTTGCGGCGAGTCGGCCTGGTAGCCATGGTCGTAGGCTTCGTCCTCTGTTTCCTCGCCCAGCAGACCGAACTCTTCGATTGAGGTGCAGGCGGCTTCCGTCGGCCACGGCGGAATTGCCCGTCCTGGTGGTACCGTCCTTTCCCGATTGACTTTTCTTGTTGCCGATCAGTACAATACTTTTTTTTTGC
>JAUWAH010000254.1 GCA_030602145.1 Desulfobulbus sp. | reverse complement strand
GCCGCCCCGCAGCGGGTGCCGGCAGCCATCTTTGCCGCCGCCGCGCCCTGCGGTATCTGGATCGCCCGGGCTCCGGTGCGCGCGGAAGGCCGCTTCGAACTCCTTCACTACCTCCGCCAGCAGGCAATCTGCGACAACTACCACCGCTACGGCAATATGGGCGACCGGGCCGTGGAGTGAGCACCGGCCGATGGCGTCTCTCCCCCTGGCCTTACCGACACGGCGGACGGCGGCTCAGGATCCGGGTGCCCGATCCGCTGTCACTCCATCAACCCCCGATGGAGGGTGACGATGAAATCCTGGACGTTGGTGAGGATGGAGGTGGCCGCCAGCGAGCCCCGGTCGGTGAGTTTGTTGACCGCGAATTCGCTCATGTCCACCGTATAGAAGAAAACCGGCCGGACCCCGGAGCGGGGATCGACCGTAAATGAGGGCGTGAGGTTGCCGGTGGCGATGGTGTGCAGTTGGGTGGCCAGGCCGATGATGGTGGTCGCCCCGGCGGTGAGGGCCCGCATCCGGTCCTGGGCCTCGTAGACATCGGCCACCACCTCGGGCATGGGGCCGTCGTCCCGGATCGAACCGGCGAGGACAAAGGGGATGGCACGGTCGACAAGCTCCTTCATGATGCCGTCGCCGATGAGACCGGACTCCACCGCCCGCCGGATCGAACCGGCCCCCCGAACCCGGTTGAGGGCGTCGAGGTGCTTGTAATGCCCGTGGACGGCCGGCTGTTTGCCGTACAACTCCCGGCCCAGGGCGGTGCCGAACAGGGCTCCTTCGATGTCGTGGGTGGCCAGTCCGTTGCCGGCCAGGAGCGCGTCGACGAACCCCAGTTCGATCAGGCCGACGAAGGCCGCCCTGGCATCGTGATCAAAGGCCACCGCCGGGCCCAGCACCCAGACGATCACACCGTGCTGCCGCTCATGACGGAGCAGGGCATAGAGGTGATCGTAGTCGATGCTGAAGGATGTTTCCCGGCTGCGACCGAGGCGAAAGGCGAATTTCTCGGGGCCGGTGTCGGCGGCGGCAAATCCGGTGGTATGCACCCAGATCCCCTCCTCGCCGTTGTCGCTGCGCCCCACGGCAACCAGGTCGCCGGGCCGCAATCGTCTGAACTCCGTGACCGCAAGCCTGTCCCCGGCGCCGCGGACCACCACGCAGTCCATCCGCGACGGCGCCGCCAACACCCAACGGCCGGGAGCAAGGTGGAAATACTCGGGAAAAATGGTGGTGGCGTGGTAGTTGTCCGGGGCCACCCCCGGCCTGACCACGGTCTCGAACCGGACCAGTTCCGCTTCGGCCAAGGGCGGGAGGCTGAAATCGGGAGGCTGATACAGCGGCAGGCAAAATCCCATGCTTCACCTCACTCGGGCGGATGTGGTATGGTGGTCGGCAGGCCAAATCCATCGACGGTCATGCCCGCACGCTAACAGGGCGGCCGGCGACGGTCAACGGCAAGCCCCGTCGACCGGTCACTCTTTTCCCCGTCCGGAGGTCCGACCATGGTGCCGCTCTCCCCCTTCCCCGCCGCCGGCTCTCCCCTCGATCTGATCGGCTTTCCCATGGACCTCGGCGCCGACCGCAGGGGCGTGGACATGGGGCCGTCGGCCCTACGCATCGCCTGCCTCCACGACCGCTTGCAGCGGTTGGGCTACGCGGTGACCGATCACGGCGACCTAGCCATCCCCATCCGTGAGCGGCTGCTGGTGGAGTCGCCCTGTCTGAAGTACCTCAGCGCCATCGTCAACGCAGCGGAGACCCTGGCACACATGGTCCGGACCAGCCTTGGCGACGGCCGTTTTCCCCTCTGCCTGGGCGGCGATCACACCATCGCCCTGGGTTCCCTGGCCGGCATCGGGGCCTACTGCCGCGATGCCGGCCGCACGCCCGGAGTCATCTGGATCGATGCCCACGCCGACATGAACACCGACCTGACCACCCCCTCGGGCAACATCCACGGCATGGCCCTGGCCGCCTCCCTGGGGTTCGGCCACCAGCGGCTCACCCACCTGCTCGGGTTCGCCCCGAAGATCAAGCCGGAGCACTGCGTGCTGATCGGGGTGCGCCGGCTCGACCCCGGCGAGCGGGAGCGCATCAACGACCTGGGCCTGACCGTCGCCACCATGACCGACATCGACCGCAGGGGCCTGGCCGCCATCATCGACGAGGCGCTGGCCACCCTGCGGACCAAGGTGGATTATCTCCATGTCAGCTTCGATCTGGACAGCATCGATCCGGCGGTGGCCGGCGGGGTGGGCACGCCGGTGGCCGGCGGATTGAGCTACCGGGAAGCGCACCTGCTGATGGAAACCATCGCCGAGTGCGACTGCGTCGACTCCCTGGATCTGGCCGAGGTCAACCCCATCCTCGATACCGCCAACCGCAGCGCCGAACTGGCCGTCGAATTGATCGCCTCGCTGATGGGCAAGCGCATTCTCTAGCCGAGAGCGATCGACCAGCTAAAACCCCACCACCCCCGTCAACGACCAGGAGCCTGCCATGCATCAGCCTACCATCGGCCACCCGGCCATCCTCGCATCCCTGCTTGCCCTGCTCCTTCTGGGCGGATGCGCCACCGTGCCGGCCGGCGTCGAGCCGGTCAGCCCCTTCGTGCTCGATCGCTACCTGGGCACCTGGTATGAGATCGCCCGGTTGGATCACTCCTTCGAACGGGGACTGAGCCGGGTCACGGCCGAGTACAGTCTGGCTGAGGACGGCTCCGTGCGGGTGGTCAATCGCGGCTATTCGGAACGGGACCAGCAATGGAAGCAGGCCGAAGGCAGGGCCCTGTTCGCCGGCCAAACCGATCAGGGATTCCTCAAGGTGTCCTTCTTCGGGCCGTTTTTCGGCAGTTACGTGATTATCGACCTCGATCCGGACTACCGCCACGCCCTGGTCTGCGGCCCGAGCCGTTCCTACCTGTGGATTCTGGCCAGGACGCCCACCCTTCCGGATGCGGTCAGCCAACGGTTGATTGCCAGGGCGGCGTCGCTGGGGTTCGCCACCGACAGCCTGATCTTTGTCGAGCATCCCTGACCCGACGGGTCATTCTTCCCCGACCTCCAGATCGACCGGCTGCCGCCGCCTCTGGCTGGTCGAATGGTTCAGGGAAAGCGGAGCAGATCCCGCCTCAGTTGGGCATCGATGGGGTTGCGCCCCAGCCAGATGCCAAAATAGGCGTGGGCGAAATCGGCCCCCGCCACCGTGATCAAGGGCGTACCGTTCAAGGCCAATTCGGTTCCCCGGCCCGGGCTGTAGGTCAGGGCATAGCGGTCACCGGGCTGGACGTCCCGGTAGGCGGCATGCAGAGCGTCGAGACGTTCTTGCAATTCGGTCCGTTCCGCCGGGGTGAGATTGCCCTCCAGGACCGTTGTCGCCGCCTTGACGAAATCCGAGCGGCCAATGGCAACCAGGTAGGCAATCTCCAACCGCTTGGGGACATCGGCGAGAACCTCGGCGGCTTTTACTTCGGGGGGTAGATACAGGGCGGCCACATAGACCTTGATGAAACGCAGGTAGCGGAGCAGCGCCGCCTGGCGGAGCGGCACCGCGTTCCCTTCGATGTCGACCGAGTCGGCAAAGGTGACGCCTTCCAGCGTCACGGCACGCGACGGTGCCGGCAGGGCGAGCAGCAGGCAGCACGACAGGACGATCAAGAGGGGAGACGATCGGTGTGGACGGATCGATGACATGATGACCTCCAGTGATGAGAGGATGGGCGGTGAATGTCCCCACCATACCCGGTTGGACGACGAAAAGGGACCAAGAAATCCGAAATCCACCCGCCCTTCCGTGGCCCCCATCATCAATGACCCGCAGCCAGGGTCGGCGATGGCGGAAAACATGCACACCGGGCGCTGTTCACCCCTTGCCCTTACCGGTTTCAAGTCATACAATGTGGTAGTTCGCGTCCCGATCCGGGAAGCAGGGGACCCCACAGAGAGAGGATGGTATGAAGACAGGAAAACACATTGCATGCCTGCTCCTGGCGCTGGCCGCCTGGCTGGTTGTGCCCGGAGAATCACAGGCGGTCTTCGGGCTGTTCGCCCAGAAGCAGGCGGTCAAGGCCGTCGACGGCGAGGTCCGCATCCCTCTCCTGGAGGTCGAGGACGGCAAGGCGCGCCACTACGTGTACAAGACCGACACCAAGGAGATTACCTTCTTCCTGGTCAAGAGTCCGGACGGGGTCATCCGCGCCGCCTTCGATGCCTGCGACGTCTGTTTCCACGCCAAAAAGGGGTACAGCCAGGACGGGCAGTTCATGATCTGCAACAACTGTGGCATGCGATTTCATGTCAGCAAGATCAACCAGGTCGAGGGCGGCTGCAACCCAGCCCCCCTGAACAGGGCCGTGTCGGGGGCCAACCTGGTGATCAAGGTAGCCGATATTTTGCCCGGCGCGCGGTTTTTCTGACCAGCGTGGCGGCTGGCAACCTCTGATGAGCGGGTTGCGCTCCGGCATGGTGCAACTCGCCGGACCCTCCCCCGTGCAACAACCATCCTTCCTTCGATGACAACCCCTTGAGCCCACCATGAACATCCTCACCATTCCGCTGCGCAACATCCGCCGCCGACCGACCCGGACATTCCTGCTCCTGCTGGTTTTCTCGCTGGGGGTCGCCGCCATCGTGGCCCTGTACCAGGTCTCGGTGGTCGTCGGCGACAGCCTGGAAAAGAAGCTGACCAGCTTCGGGG
>JAUWAH010000334.1 GCA_030602145.1 Desulfobulbus sp. | reverse complement strand
ATCCGATCGCGCCAAGGGCGACCTGATCATGATGGGCATCGGCGGTTTTTCCCCGCTGACCGGTTTCATGACCAAAGCCGACTGGAAGGGCGTTTGTGAGAATTTCACCATGGCTGATGGTACCTTCTGGCCGGTTCCGATCACCCTGGATGTCCCTGCCGCCGTTGCTGCCGATATCAAAGCCGGCGACGAAATCGCCCTGGTCAATAAAGGCGAGACCTACGCCACCATGAAGGTCACCGAGAAATTCGAGATGACCGAAGCCGACAAGCGTTGGGAATGCGAGAAGGTCTTCAAGGGCCAAGGCGAAGAGTCCGCCGATGACAAATTCTGGGATATCGCCCCCAAGGATCACCCCGGCGTCATCATGGTTTTTGCTCAGGGTGAATTCAACCTGGCCGGCCCGGTCAAGGTCCTCTCCGAAGGCGAGTATCCCAAAGAGTATCCCGGCATCTACCTGCGTCCTGCCCAGGTACGCGCCATTTTCGACGAGCGCGGCTGGGCCAATGTTGCCGCCCTGCAGCTCCGCAACCCGATGCATCGCTCCCATGAGTATCTGGCCAAGATCGCCATCGAGGTCTGTGACGGCGTCATCATCCACAGCCTGATCGGCAACCTGAAGCCCGGTGACATTCCTGCCGCCACCCGCATCGAGGCCATCAAGATCCTGATCGACCATTACTTTGTCAAAGAGAACATCCTCAACGCCGGTTATCCGCTGGATATGCGCTATGCCGGTCCGCGCGAAGGATTGCTCCACGCCACCTTCCGTCAGAACTACGGCGTCAACAACATGCTGATCGGTCGTGACCATGCCGGCGTCGGCGACTTCTACGGTCTGTTCGAGGCCCAGGAAATCTTTGATCGTATTCCGAAGACCGGCGATCCTGCCAAGGATCTGCTTTGCAAGCCGATGAAGATCGACTGGACCTTCTATTGCCATAAGTGCGACGGCATGGCATCGCTGCGCACCTGTAATCACACCAAGGACGACCGCGTCATCCTGTCCGGCACCAAGCTGCGCAAGGCACTGTCCGAGGGCGCCCCGGTTGTCGATCACTTCGGTCGTGACGAGGTTCTCGAGCTGCTGCGCAAGTACTATGCAGGTTTGACCGAGAAGGTAGAAGTCAAGATGCAGGGTGCCGCTTCCGGCGCAGCCATGTAATCTGACTCAGTTCTGCTGAAAGACTGAAATCAAAGGAGATGCCGCCTCGGGCGGCATCTCCTTTTTTTATTGAAAAGTGATGGATGGTACGGTACGGACGATTGTGCGCGCTGCGCACGGACAGGAGAGTGCACTTGAAATGAGTCTTTTGCATAACTGATTACCACTCAAAGTCAGCCAATTTTTTCCGGATAGTATCCTGTGAAGCCCCTGGAGATTTCTCCTCGCTGTGCTCGTCGAAATGACATCTTTCGGGCGTCATCTCGAACACAGTGAGAGATCTCGTGTTGTCAACAGGTGCCTGGCTGAAGATTGAGGGTAATCAGGTTTGCATAAAACGGCTTTGTCATTCCCGAGGTATTTTTTGGGAATCCAGCCCTCGAAAAATCAAAGAGGACTGGATTCCCGCTTACACGGGAATGACGACAAAGCTAGCCAACGGTTCATTTTGCAAAAGGCTCAAATGACAACGGAAAGATGTCTTTTGATCTCACGGCAAGCGAGGAGGGGCAGGATGGAGCAAACGATACAGGTCGGTCTTGGTGAGAGGAGCTATCCGATTGCCATCGGCACGGGAATCATCGCACAGACCGGTGCTTCGTTGCAGGCCGCCAACATGGCCAACCGCTGCGCCGTTATCAGCGACGACCGGGTGGCAGCCCTGTACAGCGGGCAGGTGATGGCATCGCTTCGCCAGGCGGGCCTGGATGCTGAACTGCTTGTTTTCCCCCACGGCGAAGCCAGCAAGCAGTTGGCCACTATCGGGGAGTTGGCCAGCCGCTTGGCCGACCTGGGCTTTGATCGGGGCGATGGCCTCATTGCCCTTGGTGGAGGGGTCGTCGGCGACATCACCGGGTTTTTGGCCTCGGTTTATCTGCGCGGCGTGCCCTTCGTCCAGATTCCCACCAGTCTGTTGGCCCAGGTGGACAGCTCGGTGGGCGGCAAAACCGGGGTGGATATCCCCCAGGGCAAGAACCTGATTGGCACCTTCTATCAACCCCGTGCCGTCTTCATCGACACCGATGTGCTGCACACCTTGCCACGGGATGAATTTCTTGGCGGCATGGCCGAGGTGATCAAGTACGGCGCCTCGATGGATAGCGACTTTTTCTCCTGGCTCGGCCAGCATCGCCAGGCCATCCTTGCGCTCGACCCGACGGTGATCATCCCCATGATCCGTCGCTGCTGCGAGATGAAGGCGAAGGTGGTCGAGCAGGACGAGCGGGAGGGCGGCTTGCGCCGGATCCTCAATTTTGGCCACACCATCGGCCATGCGGTGGAGGCGGCCTCCGGCTACCAGTTGATCCATGGTTTTGCCGTGGCCATCGGCATGCAGGCAGTCGCGGACCTGGCGGTCCGCTGCGGGGTGGCCGACCCCACTGTTGCCGTGCGCATCGGCGAGTTACTGCGGGCCTACGAACTGCCCACCGCCATACCCCCCGATCATGACCTGGCAACGCTGCGCGCCTTCCTGCGCACCGACAAGAAGACCCGCGGCGGCCGGCTGTTTTTCGTCCTGCCGGAGCAGATCGGGTCGGTGCGGATCACCGATCAGGTCGAGGAGGCCGATGTGGACGCGGTGCTTGGTGGACAACGGGCCTGAGCCACCGGCGCCAATATCGTTCAAATCCAAACGGACCGACAGTTATGCCGATCTACGAATTTTACTGCGACCAGTGTCATACCATCTTCAACTTTTTCGCCAGCCGACCCACCACCGACCGGCGCCCGGATTGCCCCAAATGCGGCAAGGTTGCCCTGGACAAGATGATGTCCACCTTCGCCACCATCGGCAAGGCCAGGGAGACCGACGGTGACGATCCGCTGGCCGGTCTGGACGAAGCGAAAATGGAACAGGCCCTGTCCGGCCTGATGCGGGAGGCAGAACGGGTCAACGAGGACGATCCGAGGCAGATGGCCGGCCTGATGCGCGCCTTTGCCGAAAAGACCGGCATGCGACTGGGGGCGTCCATGGAAGAGGCCATCGCCCGCATGGAGGCGGGAGAGGACCCGGAGCAGGTCGAGCGGGAGATGGGGGACCTGTTGGAAGGGGACGAGCCGTTCAGTCTTGAGGCCATGAAGAAACGGGGTCTGGCAGGAAAGCGTCGACCGCCCCAGCGCGACGAGCGGCTCTACGAATTGTAGCGGTTGTAGCACCGGCCCCAACACAGCCGGGGTGCCGGTCTACGGACTCGGTTCAGAGTTCGATGCCGTGCTGCTTCATCTTTTCCCACAGGTTCTTTCGGCTGATGCCGAGCGTCGCGGCGGCCCGGGTGCGGTTGCCGTCGCAATGGGTCAGGGCGGCGATGATGCACTGCCTCTCCGCGTTGGCCATGGCCTCGCACAGCAGCATGGGGCCGCCGTTGGCGACCTGTTGCGGTCGGCGCAGATCGGCGGGCAGATCGCCCCGCCCAATGACCGGCCCGGGCGAAAGCACCGAGACGCGCTCGACGATATTCTTCAGCTCCCGCACATTGCCGGGATAGTCATAGGCGAGCAGACACTGGAGGGCATCGTCCGACAGGGTCAGCGCCACCCCCCGGTTGCGGCTGAACTGCTGGAGAAAGTGGTCGACCAGTAGGGGAATGTCCTCCACCCGTTCCCGCAGCGGCGGCAGATGCAGGGGGATGACGCTCAACCGATAGAGCAGATCCTGCCGGAAGCGGCCCGCCTCGGCCTCCACCTGCAGGTTCTTGGCCGTGGCCCAGAGCAGTCGCAGCTCCACCCGGATCGGTCGGGTCC
>JAUWAH010000167.1 GCA_030602145.1 Desulfobulbus sp. | reverse complement strand
GGACCCGATCGAGTACCAGTTGCAGGGCATCAGCCAGATGCAGGTTAACCCTAAAATTGGGCTCAGCTTTGCCAACGGCTTGCGCACCATCGTCCGTCAGGACCCAGATGTTATCCTCGTGGGTGAAATTCGCGACCTGGAAACTGCCGAGATCGCCATCCAGGCCGCCCTGACCGGCCATCTGGTTTTGTCTACCCTCCATACCAATGACGCCGCCAGCGCCATCACCCGGTTGATCGACATGGGCGTGGAGCCCTTTCTGGTCTCCTCGGCGGTCAACGCCATCCTCGCCCAGCGGCTGGTGCGGAAGATCTGCCCCCATTGCCGGGAAGCGTATGTGCCATCGGAAGCTTTTCTGGAGCGGGTTGGATTGTCGCCGATCAAGTTTGCCGGCAGGGAACTTTATCGGGGAATAGGGTGTGTTCAGTGCCTGCAGACCGGATACAAGGGGCGGATCGGTATTTTCGAGCTGATGAGTTTGACGCCGGCCATGAAGAGCCTGATCCTGACCACCTCGGACGCCGGTCAGATCAAGAAGCAGGCGCTGGCTTCGCTGGCCACGGGGATGATGACCCTGCGCCAGGACGGCCTGCGCAAGGTGTTGGCCGGATTGACCACCCTGGAGGAGGTTTTCCGGGTCACCTGATCAGTTGGTTCATTTCGAAGATGGGCAGCAGGATCGAGACCACGATGAAGCTGACCACCACTCCCATGGTGAGGATCATCACCGGCTCGATCATCGAGGTCAGGGCCATGATCTTGGTTTCCACCTCCCGCTCGTAGCTGTCCGCCGCCTTGGCCAACATCCGGTCCAAGGCGCCACTCTGCTCCCCCACCGCCATCATTTGTACCAGCATCGGTGGAAACCACTCATTGTTCCGGAAGAATTGTGAGAGGCTCGCTCCTTTTTCCAGCGCGTCGCAGGCCTCGTTGATCAGGTCGGCCAGCAGGACGTTGTCGACGATATTCTTGACGATCTGCAGAGCGGTGATCAGGGTGACGCCTGACTGGAGCAGGCTGGCCAGGGTGCGGCTGAACCGGGCGGAGGCGGTCTTGATGCTCAGGTCGCTGATGCCAGGGGCCGAAAGCTTGAACCGGTCCCAGCGACGGCGGCCGGCCGGGGTGGTGATATACCAGCGGGACCCGACGATGGCACCCAAGGTGGCGGCCAGTACCAGCCACCAAAACTCCTTCAGCACGGTACTGATGCCGATGAGCAGGATGGTTGGCGTGGGCAGGGCCTGCTGGGTGCCTTCGAAGACGGAGGTGATGCTGGGGACGATGAAGGTGATCAGCAGAAAGAGCACCACAATGCCGACAATCGCCATGAACAACGGGTAGAGAAGGGCGGCCTTGATGCGGGAGCGGATGGCCTGCTGGTTCTCCCCGAATTCGGCCAGTCGTTCGAGCACCACATCCAGGGACCCCGAGGCCTCGCCGGCGCGCACCATGTTGATATAGATCTTGGAAAAGAGCCGGGGGTGGTTGGCGAGGGCGTTTGTCAGGGAATCCCCCTCGTTGACCGCATCCTTGATCTGGGCAAGGACGGTCTTGAACGAACGGTTGCCGGTCTGTTCGATCAGGCCGTTGAGGGCCGGTACCAGCGGGATGCCGGCACCGAGCAGGGTGGCCAGCTGCCGGGTGGCGACATGCACCTCCTGCTGTTTGATGGCTTGCCCGAAACGCAGTTGCCGGCTGAACAGGGAGACCGGGGGGCCACCCTTGGCCGATGCCTCTTTGAGTTCGATAGGAAAGTGGCCTTGGCCACGGATTTTCTGCCTGGCCGCAGTCAGTGAATCGGCATCGACGACGCCCTTGAGTTTTTTGCCGGTACTGGTCAGGGCGGTAAATTCGTAGACTGGCATCGGGTCGTCTTTACCTCGGTGCTTCGGCGACCGTCAGGTATCCCTTGCACCGGTCGCGGGGTATGCTAAGATAGCGGCTCGGGGAAGCGGATTGCCTTGGGTATGCCTTCCCTGCGAGGGGTGTCAGTTGATTCGCTTGCCCGCCTGTTCATCGAGGCAATGGGCGATGCAGGAGGCGCAATGGTCGGCGGTTTGGCCCTGCCGGCAGAAATTGGCAAAGCCGGCGATCAGGTCCTTGCCTCCACGGGGGCAGACTTCCAGGAACTTGATGAAATCGACCATGCGGTCGATGATTTTCGGCGGAGCGGTGTGTTCGATCTTGCAGGCACCTTCCTCGGCCAGGGATTCGTCGAGGGCCAGGACATCGGTGAAAAACTGCTTGAGGGCATTGTGGCGGCGGATGACATCCTCAGCGATCTCGCGGCCCTCTTTGGTCAGGGTGATGACTTCATACGGCTGGTAATTGATCAGTCCCCTCTTGGACAGGGCCCGCAGGGCCTCGGTGACCGAAGCGCCGCTCACTGCCAGGCGGGCGGAGATGTCCTTGCCCCGGGCCACCTGCTTCTCGGTGATGATATGGTAGATGGCCTCAATATAGTCTTCGAGGCTGGCGCTGAGTTGTTGCAGATCCGTCATGACCGCTCTCCACGTTGATCGATAGTTTTTCCATGTATCTTCAAGACGATACATTCTATGCTCCCAGGCGTCAAGAAGAATGTCGCCGCAAGGTTTGGTTGCAGGTAATGAAAAAGAACCATGTTGCAGGAACTTCGAATACATAACCTGGCCTTGGTCGACGCCCTCCGGCTCGATCTTTCCGCCTGGAAAACCGGGCTGATCGTACTCACCGGCGAAACCGGCGCCGGCAAGTCCATCATCCTGCAGGCCGTCAACCTGCTGACCGGCGGCAGAGGGGCCGCTTCCTGGGTGCGCAGCGACTGCGACCAGGCCGAAATTGAGGCGGTTTTTTCGATCCGGCCCGATCACGGCGAGATGCATGCCCTGCTCGGCGAACACGACCTCTTGGACGGCTCGACCTGCATTGTTCGCCGGGTTCTGAGTCGCGATGGCCGGTCCAGAGCCTACGTCAACGATCGGGCGATCACCAGCCGCCTGTCCGGGGAACTGACCGCGGGATTGATCAGCGTCGCCAGTCAGCATGATCATCAGCAACTGCTCAATGTCCGCCATCACCTCGACTATCTCGACACCTTCGGGGAATTGCGGCCCCTGCGCCAGCAGTTCGCCAAGCTCTTTCAGCGCTGGCAGCAGTCCTCCTCAGAATTGCGACAATTGCAGGACAGGGAGCAGGACAAGGAGCAGCAGCGGGATTTTCTTCGGTTCCAACTGGCGGAGATCCGCCGGTGCAAGCCAATGATCGGCGAAGACGAACGGCTTTTGCGGGAGCGGGAGCAACTCAAGTCGGCCGACACGCTCATCAAGCTGATCGGCTCTTCTGGCCGCCAACTGACCGACACGGTTACCGGCCCACTGGTCGAGGTCAGAAAACAGATGGAGCAGGCCGCCGTCCTTGATCGCGACCTGCTCCCCCTGGCCGAGCGAATCGGAGCCGCCGGCTACGAACTGGAAGACCTTGCCGCCGCCGTGCAGGCCTATCTGGATAAGGTGCCGACCGATATCGGCCGCCTGGATGTCCTTTCCGAACGACTGGCCGAACTCAAGCAGATCCAGCGCAAGTACGGTCCGACCCTTGAAGAGGTGATCGCCTTCGCCGACCGGGCCGAAGCCAGCCTGGCCCTGCTGGACAGCCTCGAGGAGCAGATCTCCCAGTTGGAACTCAAGGTGGAGGAAGTGGCCACCGAGGCCCTGCTCAAGGCGACGGAATTGACCCTGGCACGGCGGGAGGCCGCAAAGAAACTGGAACGCAATATGGAGAGGGAATTGGCCTCGCTGAGTTTTCCGCAGGCTGTGTTCCGGGTGGCGGTGACCGAGCCGGATGGATTGGGCATGGAAGGCATCCACAGCACCGGTCGGGATGTGGTCGAATTTCTCTTTTCAGCCAATCCGGGAGAGCCGGAGAAGCCCCTGGCCCGGATCGTCAGCGGCGGGGAACTGTCCCGGCTCATGCTGGCGATGAAATGTCTATTGGCCCGACGGGATCAGGTGGATACGGTGATTTTCGACGAGGTCGACGCCGGTATCGGCGGACAGGCGGCCGAGGCCGTGGCCGAGAAGATCAGCGAACTGGCCGGCCACCACCAGGTGCTGTGCATCACCCACCTGCCGCAGATCGCCGCCTGCGCCGATCTCCATTTCAAGGTGGAAAAACGGGTGGAGAACGGCCGGACCAGGACAGTGATCAACCAACTTGAGCGGGCCGAGCGCGTGGCCGAACTGGCGCGCATGGTGGGGGGAGATCATCCCTCGGCCCAGACCCTGGCCTTCGCCGAGGATCTCGTGCAGCGCAAGGGGACGGGGAAGCCGTCATGAGCGAGCGGGTGGCCTTGGGCCTGTTCTCCGGCGGCTTGGATTCCATCCTGGCCTGCCGGGTGGTGGCCGACCAGGGGATTCGGGTGGTGGCGCTCAAGTTCGTCACCCCCTTTTTCGACCACGATCTGCTCCGGCGGACCGACGACTACAGTGCCGCCATGCTGCACCGACACGGCCTGGAGGTGCGGGTCATCGATCTCAGCGAGGGATATCTGCGCCTGCTCGACCATCCTGCCCACGGCTTCGGCAAACATTTCAACCCCTGCATCGACTGCAAGATCCTGATGCTGACCAGGGCGCGCTCGCTGATGGCCGAGTACGGCGCCTCCTTTCTTGTCACCGGTGAGGTGCTCGGTCAGCGGCCCATGTCGCAGCGCCGGGATACCCTCAGGGTGATTGAGCGCGATTCCGGCTGCGCCGGATTACTCCTCAGACCGCTCAGTGCCAAATTTCTGGCCCCGACCCGGGCGGAACTGGAGGGACTGGTGGACCGGGAGCGGCTGTACGGCTTTTCCGGCCGGGGTCGGAAGCAGCAGCGCCAACTGGCAGCCGAACTGGGTATCACCGACTATCCCAATCCGGCCGGCGGCTGCATGTTGACCGATCCCAACCTGGCGGCGCGGATCAAGCATTTTTATCAGGGGCTCTTTTCCTTTGGCGACCGGCGCGCCGTGGAGGATATCCGCCTGTTGGCCATCGGCCGCCACTTCAGGATCGACGATGATGTCTGGCTGATCATGGGCCGCAGCGAGCGCGAGAACGAACGGTTGCTGGCCCTGCGCGGTCCCGATGACTGGCTGCTGCACATGGTTTCCCGCCCGGGCCCGCTCGGCCTTGTCCGCCGCGGACGCGAGACGGTGGCCGGTTCCATCCGGGAGGAGGAGTCGGTCCGCCGCATGGCCGGCCTGGTGGTCCGCTACGGCAAGAAGGTGGCAGGCGGGACGCCGGAGGCCGAAGTGGCCATCGACAAGGGGACCGTCCGGGAGCAGGGGATATTTCTCCCCGCAACCGACGACCAATGTGTCTCGTGGCGGATCTGACGTGCGCAGTGATGGCCGGAGACTCAGCGTAGGGCAGGTGCGGGAGGTTGCGCCTTCCTGGCTGTGGCCGCTGCTGGCAGCTGTCCATGCGGAGTTGGGCGGCGAACTCTACCTGGCCGGCGGCGTGGTTCGCGACCTGTTGCTGGGACAGCGACCGGCGGACATCGACCTGACCGTGGCCACTTCAGCTATGGCCTGGGCACAACGGTTGGCCGGGTTCTGCGGCGGGACCCTGGTGCCATTGGGCAGGCAGGAGGATGCGGCCCGGGTGGCCTGTCGGGGGGTGATCATCGATTTCGCTTCGTTTCGCGAGGGGACGCAAACTATTGTTGAGGATCTGGCTCGCCGCGATCTGACCATCAACGCCATGGCCTGCCGGATCGACCACCTCCTCGTCGATCCGCCCGCCGACCGCACCGTTGTTCCGCTCATCGATCCCACCGGTGGCCTGGATGACCTGGCCACTGGCCTGATACGACCGGCCGGCCGGGAGAGCTTTGTCAGCGATCCACTTCGGCTGGTGCGGGTCTTTCGCTTCGCCGCTGCCTTGGGCGGCACGGT
>JAUWAH010000178.1 GCA_030602145.1 Desulfobulbus sp. | reverse complement strand
GTTCGTAGAGCCGCCGCCGGCGCAGTTCCTCCTCGATGCGCCGTCGTTCGATCACGTCCAGGCAGGCCAGGGAGGCGTTGGCCAGTTTGTGCAGCAGTTCCTGCAGGGATCTGACAAAGGCAAAGCCGAAGGGCTCGCCGTTTTTCTCCAGGGCCAGGACGCCGAAGCCCGGCAGGTCGAACAGCAGCCGTGCCTTGTGGCCATCCTGGATCTGGATCGGCAATCGCTTCGCCCAGTTCGGCCATTCGGCCAACCCGGTGGGCAGTTCCACCCCGGCAAGGAAATCCAGGTGGGCCCGGTTGCGGCTGATCGGCCGCGGCATGGCAATCACCGGCTGCCATCGCACCAGCATGGCCGCGTCGTCCACCATGGCCTGAAGGATCTGGACACCGCTGCAGTTGAGCAAGCGGAGCATGGTTGAAACCGCATCGCGCAGCATCGGCTCCAACTCCAGGGAGGTGCCCACCTTCAGGGAGATTTCATAGAGAATCTCGATGTCGTCCCGATGGTGCATCCGTGGCCTCGTCGGTGGTCAACTGTCGGCGCTCAACAACGCCAACACTGCCGTCTTGTTGTAGAATTCGAGATAATCGCGGCCGTTGTTGGCTATCTCGCCCAAGGTCAGGGCTCCGAACATGGTTCCGCCGGCGGCAGCCGTGCGCAGTTCATCGACCATGCGCTCGCCGAGAAACAGGGCGCGTGAGATGCAGTCGATGAACAACCCGACGGGTTCGCCGGCGACCGTTTCCGGCAGCGACTGTTCGGCCAGTTGCCGGGCGCGGCTCACGGCATCGAGCAGCGTTTCCGGAGTGGCATGGAGAAGGCGGACGAAGGACCCCCTGGGGACCTCGCCCACGCACACCAGACCGCCGTTTGGGGCCACCATCAAGGGGTCTCGCACCACCACCTCGCTGCCCATCTTGTTGATGCCGAACGGGTAGCATTTGGCCAGGTCAAAGAAATTGTCTCCGGTGAAGGTCCGGCCGCTGTGCGCTTCCACCAGACGGCGGTACACCTCGAAGGCCGGCTGCCAGTCAAGGGTGAGGATGGTGTTGCGTTCGGCCTCGGTCACCTTCATGCTGGCGCTGATCGGCTGCCAGCCGTGGGAAACTCCGACACCGCTGGCCGCGGGCAGCCGCACCACCAAGGCCGCGTCCGCCACTATGCCGGTCGGGGTGATCAGGCAGGGTTTCTGTACGAACGAGAGCGAACCGGCCCCGCCGCCAATGACGTTGCGCTCCAGCCCGAAGCAGTCGAACAGCGACTCCACCAGCGCCCCGATACGCTTGCCGAGGCCGTCGACAAAAACAAGGAGGGTGTCTTCACCGGTGCCTGTTTGCGTCAACAGTTCGGCATGGGCATCGAGAGCGGTGCAATAGTCTGCCTCGGGATCGCTCAGGTTGCCGATGCAGACGATATCCGGTCTCTTGGACAGACCGACCACCAGGGTGCCCCGCTCGTGATGGAGGCCGTTCCAGATGATCTGCGGAAATAGGCCGCCGAAGAGGGGGACGGGCAGGGCCCGGACAATGGGATCGATGGACGACGGCGACCAGTTGTTGCCGTCACAGGCCAGCACCATGATGGACTTGACGGATTCATTCCGGACCAGATCTGTGGCCATCCGTCTGAACCCGTCCACCTCGCCTGTGGCATCAAAACACAGTTGCATGGTTGTTGTCCTCGCCGCGTTCGGGTTGTGGTCTTCGCCATGGGCGCCGTAATGCACTTGTCAACGAGACAGGGAGGAGGTGCCGACCGTCGGCAGCCTGGCAAGCGCAATGCATAGTGCATCTTTTCAAATGAAACCGGTTGTCGTCAAGGGTATTCGCGTTGAAAAAGATATGTCAGCGAACCTGGCGCCATTGATACTCAAAGGAAACGGTGTGGACGGGCAGGGGATGGGGGGATGGCCGGGACATCATGGGGCCGACGGATTGCTCACCGGGAAAAGGCGACCAAAGCGTGGCGTTGAAGGAAAAATTGGCGGATGGCCGGGGCAAGGATGGTTCGCCCGCCGTCTCCGTGCCGGGCAGGAGTGCGGCGGGCGAACCGTTCATCGCCTGAGAGTTGGGGTCATTGCCACCAGATCATTCTCTTGGGCGGGTTGCCGAAGGATTCGAAGGCGTCGCCGGATTCGCGCAGCACGGCATCCAGGTCGTCGATGGTAAACGCATAGCCATCGGCCTTGGCCTGATCGATAAATTCATCCTTGGTTTTGAGGGCATCGTATTTTTGCCGCAGTGATTCATCGGCCCCACCGGCGATCAGCAATTCTTCGACATTTTTCTTTGACATTGTGCGCTCCACTCATGTTAGGTTTCCGCATTCTTTTTGGTCAGCATCCTCCCACCCGTATCAACCAGAGGGGTGGTGAGCAGGTGTTGCATCGGGAAAGGCAAAAACCGGTCCATTTTTGTGATCGTTTCACCGGCACGTATATTCAGCCTGTTAAGCTCATGCCGGCTGGAGTGACGCCGCAGGATGTCGACAAAGATCGACAAAATCGTTGCCTCTTGTCGCTTTCTCTTCATTTTTGTGACGGTTGGGGCCCGGCGCCGGAGGCCGACGGGATCCGACTGGTTGAATGTGCCCGCACCGGCCCCCGTGAACCGAGGGCCTTCCGCGAAATCCTACCTTCGGACAGGAGATGTGACCATGCTCGTGCAGACCCTCGCAGGCGATTCCTTCAACGCCAACTGTTACCTGGTCGCTTCGGAGACGAGCCGCCGCTGTCTGGTCATCGATCCGGGCGTCCAGGCGGAGCGTATCCTGACAGCGGTGCGGGAGGGCGGGTTTTCGGTCGCCTGGATCGTGCTCACCCATGCCCATGTCGACCACTGTTCCGGTCTGGCCCCCCTGCGCGAAGCAACCGGCGCACCCTTTGCCGCCTACCAGGCCGATGATCCGGCTGAACCGCCGCTCGCGCCGCACCTGATCATTCCAGGGTTGTCCTTCACGCCCTTTCGCCTGCCCTTTGCACCGGACAGAAGGTTGAACGACGGCGAGGTCCTCATCATGGACGATATCGAACTCACGGTGCTCCACACTCCGGGACACAGCGCGGACTCGATTTGTTTGCACGGCCACGGGGTGGTCTTCTCCGGCGACACCTTGATGCGGGGCAAGATCGGCGCCGTTCTGCCCGGCTTGTTCCCCGGGTATGACCATGGCCGGTTGCTGGACAGCATCCACCGTATCCTCCTGCCGCTGGCCGACGAAACCATCGTCTATCCCGGCCATGGGCGGGCAACCACCATCGGCGAGGAGCGGGCCCACAACCCGATGCTTGGCCGCGAGGCGAGGTAACGATCCCATTGGCCGTGCCGGCGTTCGATACCAACCCGGACGGAGGTGAGTTATGGGTGAGGGATTGGGAAAGAGTCGGAAAACGGTCGTTTTGTCCTATCGAGCAGAGCGAGAACTCTCCGCAAGACAAGAGAGATTTTTCGTCGCAGCACTTCTCGAAATGACAGAAATCCACTTTTAGCGAGATCATCATGGATGATTACACCGGAAAGATCTTCGTTGTAACCGGCGGTGCCCAGGGCATCGGCCGGGCCATTGTCCGCTATCTGGCCCACCGAGGCGCCTCGGTGGTGGTGGCCGACTGCGCCGTCGAAGCAGGCAAGGAGTTGCTGGCAACGGTGGACACCCCGGATCGGGTTGTCCTCGTGCCCACCGACGTCGGTTCGGAGACGGCGGTGGCGCATTGCATCGCCGAAACCCTGGCCACCTTCGGCGGGCTTGACGGCCTGGTCAACAACGCCGGCATCGCCAATCCAGCCCGGGTGCCGGTCACCGACCTGTCGCTCGACGCCTGGGAACAGATCCTCCGCGTCAACCTGACCGGCTCTTTTCTGATGGCCAAGCATGCCGCGCCTTATCTCGCTAAAAGGCGGGGTGCCATGGTCAACATCGCCTCCACCCGAGCCCTGCAGTCAGAACCCAACACCGAGCCCTATTCCGCCTCCAAAGGCGGCCTGATGAGCCTGACCCATGCGCTGGCCATCTCCTTTGCCCATCGCATCCGTGTCAACTGCGTGCTACCCGGCTGGATCGATGTCAGCACCATGCATGACCCCAGCGGACCGGTCGAATCATCCACGCGGCCGGAAGACCACGGCCAGCATCCGGCCGGTCGGGTCGGCATACCCGAGGATGTCGCCGCCCTGGTCGCCTTCCTGCTTTCCGATCAGGCCGGCTTCATCACCGGTCAGTCGTTCGTGGTCGACGGCGGCATGACCAGGAAAATGATCTACCTGGAGTGAACATCGGCGGTGTTGCTCCGGTTCACGCCGGTCGCCCGGTGCGTTTGACCCCGCGGGTGGGTTCGGCAAGGAGCGGGTCGTCGGGCCAGAAGTGTTTGGGATACCGACCCTTGAGTTCCTTTTTTACCTCCGGATAGCCCCGCCGCCAGAATCCGGCCAGATCGCTGGTCACCTGGATGGGGCGGCGGGCCGGGGACAGCAGGTGGAGCAGGAGCGGCACTGTGCCGCCGCAAACGGCCGGTGTCTCGGTCAGGCCGAAGAGTTCCTGGATGCGCACCGCCAGGACCGGAGTCTCGCCGATCCGGTAGTCGAGACGGATGGCGGAGCCGCTGGGCACGGTCCAGGTGACCGGCGCCAGTCGTGCCAGCCGCTGTTGCCGGTCCCAGCCGAGCAGGGTGTGGAAGATGCCGACCAGGTCGAGCCGACCCAGGTGGTCGGCCCGGTCGAGACCGGTGAGAAAAGGGTCCAGCCAGGCCAGATCGCCGATCAGCGCCTCATCACCCAGATCGGGCCAATCCTCCTCCGGCCGCCAGGTGCGCAGACAGAGAACGCGGGCCTGGAACTGGCGGGCTTCCCGACTCCAGGGCAGACAGGATGGACCCATCCGCCGGATGCCCTCCCGCAGGGCTGCACGGACCGTTTCGGGATCGACATCGGTCAAGGGCTGCTCCGCCACCACGATCTCACCCAGCCGTTCCCGCCGCACCGCCACCACCCTGGCCAGGGTGTCGTCCCAATCCACCTGCTCCCGGACAGTCAGTAAATGGCCGTGCTCCCGCCGCACGGTGTCCAGGCTCAACCCTTCCGCCAGGAAAATGCGACCGTCGCCCTGGCCGCCGTCGAGGTGAGCGATGGCCAGGTACTCGCAGGTCGCCAGCGGATCGGCCGGCGGCAGCATTGCCCCCTTGCCGGAGGTGAGCAGGTACCGGTCCCGCTGCCTTGGCCGGCGTCGCGCCACCCGGTCGGGATACCCGCTGACCAGCAGCGGACCGATGGCAGCCGGATCGGTGACACCCGGCCGGTCTTTCAGCATCCGCAGCCATTGCCGGGCGGTGCGGTCGATCCTCCTGCAGAGGTGGGGATCCACACCGGCCCCTCTGGCCCGGCCGTCGCCGCCCTGGCGCCAGTCGGCGAGCAGGTCGAGCCGCAAGGCCAGGCTGGCGGTGGCCGCAGCGCGGTTTCCCCGCATCGGGTCGCGTTCGCTCAACAGGGCGGCGAGATCGCAGCCCAGCCCGGTCTGGCCCATCGACCGGGCGGTGAGCAGCAGGTGGCCGAGCCGGGGGTGGACGGGAAGGGTGGCCAGTTGCCGGCCGGTGGCGGTGATCCGACCGGCCTCGTCGAGTCCGTCCAGGGCACGCAGCAGGTGCAGTGCCTGGCGGAAGGGACCGGTTCGGGGCGGATCGAGCCAGCGCAGTTGGCCGGGATCGGCGACCCCCCAGAGGGCCAGTTCAAGGGCCAGCCCGGCCAGGTCGACGCTGTGGATTTCCGGAGGATGAAAGGGCGCTAGGCTGTGCTGTTCGTTCCTGGTCCAGA
>JAUWAH010000428.1 GCA_030602145.1 Desulfobulbus sp. | reverse complement strand
CCTCGCTTTTCTTGACGTCGAAGCCCGCAGCCAGCTGGGCGTGGGCGGTCAGTTCGCTGGCCAGGAGGATCCCCTGGCCGCCGACCCCGGAAAAGAGAATGTTGCCGCTCTGTTTCATCACTTGGCCTCCTTTTTCGTGATCGCGTCGAACTTGCAGACGCAGGCGCACTGGCCGCAGCCGTTGCACTGGACCTCGGCGATCTGGGCAAACCCTTTTTGTTTTTCACGGTACCCGCGCGCCACTGCTTCCTCGGGCGTCAGCGGCGTCCAACTGATCGCCGGGCAGCCCATCTGCACGCACAGCATGCAGCCGGTGCAGTTGGCGAGGTTGGTGAAATAGACCGGCTTGGGCCGCTTGACCTCTTCGGGCAGCAACACGCAGGGAGCGCGGCTGATGATCACCGACGGCTCGGGAGCCTCGATTTCCGCCTTCAGCACCTTGCGGGTAGCCTCGACATCGTGGGGGTTGACCACCACCACCCGCTGTACGCCCAGCGACCGGCACAGCTGCTCCAGGTCCAGGGTCGGGGCCGGCTCGCCGGTGATGGTCTGGCCCGAGGCCGGGTTGTCCTGGTGGCCGGTCATGGCGGTGGTGCGGTTGTCGAGGATGATCACCGAGGCATAGGTGCCGTTGTAGACCATGTTCAACAGGCCGGTGATGCCCGAATGCATGAAGGTGGAGTCACCGAGCACGGCCACCACCCTGCCATGGCCTTTTTCGCCGAGCGCCTTGGCCATGCCATGGGCCATGGTGATCGAGGCGCCCATGCAGACGCAGGCGTCCATGGCCGAAAGCGGCGGCAGGAATCCCAGGGTGTAGCAGCCGATGTCGCCGGAGACGAAGACGTCCTTCATCCTGGACAGGCCGTAGAACAGACCGCGGTGCGGGCAGCCGGCGCACATGTTCGGCGGCCGCATCGGCAATTCCAGCGGCGCGAAGACCTCGCCGATGGTTTCCGGAGCGATGGACTTACGGACAATGAACGAGTTGAGTTCACCCTGGTTGGGGATCAGATCCTTGCCCCGACAGGCGATGCCCATGGCCTTGAGGTGGGTCTCGATGAAGGGATCGAGTTCCTCGACCACGATCAGTTCGTCGACGGTGGCGGCGAAGGCGCGGATCATCCGCTCCGGCAGGGGCCAGACCATGCCGAGCTTGAGGACCGGCGCCTCGGGAAAGGCCTCCTTGACGTAGTTGTAGGGCACGCCGGAGGTGATGAAGCCGCGCTTGCCCACACCCGGCTCGATCCGGTTTTCCGGCAGGGTTTCGGCCAACTCGCGGGTGGCGGCCATCCGTTTCTCCACCGCGGCCCGACGCACCCGGGCGTTGCCGGGCAGCATGACCAGCTTGGCCGGCACCTTCTCGATGGACGGCTCGGGGGTTGCACACCGGCTCCCCTTGCCGACCACGCCCTTGACATGGGCGATGCGGGTGGTGATGCGGACGATCACCGGCGTATCCAGTTGCTCGCTGAGTTCGTAGGCCCGGACCATCATCTCCTTGGCCTCGGCCGGATCGGAAGGCTCCAGCATGGGCAGCTTGGCGGCAAAGGCGTAGTTGCGGTTGTCCTGCTCGTTCTGGGAGCTGTGCATCTGGGGATCGTCGGCATTGAGGATCACCAGGCCGCCGCGTACTCCGGTGTAGGAGGCGGTGAACAGGGGGTCGGCGGCCACGTTGAGGCCGACATGCTTGGTGGTCGCCAGGGCGCGCGCTCCGGCAAAGGAGGCGCCGATGGCCACTTCCAGGCCGACCTTCTCGTTGGGAGCCCATTCGGTATAGACCCCTTCATACCGGGACAGATTGGCCATGATCTCGGTGGACGGCGTGCCCGGATACCCCGAGGCAACGCGAACTCCCGCCTCCCAGGCACCCAGGGCTATCGCCTCGTTGCCGGAGAACCATAACTGTGTTGTGCTGTCAAACGCCACGTGCTTCCTCCTTTGTTGCCGTCACTGAAATCGGTCGCCCTGCGGTGCGCGCCGCGAGGCCGGTTTATTGTCGCCGATCAGGCCGGGCAGCCCCCGCCCGCACCCCTGCCTCTCGTGTGGACCAAGTGTGCATCCTTACCTTGAAAGACATTGGTTAGGCAAGAATTTTCGCCCGGTTTTCACCACTCTCCCCACCCCGGCGGTCATTTGCCGGCAATGGCGGCCGGCTGGGGCTTGGCCGGTGTCAGGGTCATGGTCCACTGGGCCTGCTCCGTGGTCAACCGGGAGGTGGCGACCAGGCAGTCGGTGGATTCCAGCAGATGCACCAGTTCGCTTGAGAGGCGGGCGATGGAGATGTTCCTGGTGGCGGCCAGGATGGCGTTCAGCCACTCCAGGGTTTCGCCGACCTGCGGCGCCATCCGCCGGGGAAAGGCAACAAAGCTGCCGAAATTGGCGGCGGCGATCCGCTCGGCCGGTTCGGCTCCCACCTGGATGGTTACCGGCGCGGTTACGCCATCGGTGGCGGCGGCATTGAGCAGGTCATGCAGCGCCTCCTTGCCGGTGGCCACCACGAACATCCTGTCGGTGAGCATGGCCGCCGGCTGGGCCGAGCTGCCGGGCATGATCGGCCAGGAATAGATGGTCTGCCCGCCGACCTGCTCCTGCTCGGCGGCGGTGAGGCCGCCGGCAGCTATCGTCCGGCGCAGGCCGCTGAAGGCAGTTTCGGCCAGTTGCCGGTCCCGGACGGAGACAAAGACGGTCAGCTTCGGCCAGGGAAAGAGCGGGGTTTTGACGATGCCGTCGAGCACGCCGCCATATTGGGGACCGAATGTCCGGCCCAATTCCTCCAGGGACAGGCCGAGGGTCTGCCGTACCTCGGCGTCCGCCTGCCGGTACGCCTGCTCGTCGGCCGCCAGGGTCGTAACCAGCGTTTCCGCTTGCAGCGACGAGGCCCAGTTGTAGGCCAGGGTCGATTCCTTGAGCAGG
>JAUWAH010000173.1 GCA_030602145.1 Desulfobulbus sp. | reverse complement strand
AGTCGAACTGGCCGGCGGAGCCTTCGGCACCGTCGATTGTTCGAAGATCGGCCCGGCGCGCTCCGGCCGGTTCGAGTTCATTGGCAACCTGGGGCAGATACACGGCGATCAGGTGCACCATGTTGCCGAGCGCATTGCAGGACACCGGCGGTTCCCATGCGAGGTCGGTGAGCCGGTCAATACCATTGTGCCGCTTCTGCGGGACTGGCGTGCCTTCCTTGATGGCGACCGGGCCAATCCGATCCCAGCGGAGGAGGGGCTGGCGGCTGTTCGCGTCTGCGCGGCCTGTCTTCGATCGGCCGGACACGGCGGCTGGGAAGCGGTGTAATCCGTCGAAAAGAATACTGAAGACAATCCTCGGCGCGGTGAGGACCGAAGTCAGTGCTTGAATGAGCGCTGGCCGGTGAACATCATCGCCACCTGCGGATCGGCCTCGTTGCAGGCCTGGATCGATTCGAAATCCCGAATAGATCCCCCGGCCTGGAGGATGGCGGCAACCCCTTGGCGGATACCGACATCGGCGGCATCACGGAACGGGAAAAAGGCGTCTGAGATCATCACCGAGCCAGGCAGTCCGGCCCGCTCGGCCCGCACCTTGGCGTCGATCGCCTCCTTGTCGGCTCTGTCGCGCTGGCCCCGTTCGACCTCGGCCACCAGATCGACGTAGGGTATGCCATGGAAATCGAAACAGGTGATGTCGGCATACTTGGCGTACGCCTTATGCACCGCGATTTCAGCCACGCCGACCCGATCCTGTTCACCGGCGCCGATGGCAACGGTGCAGCCGTCCTTGACATAGATCACGGAATTGGAGGTTACCCCGTGTTCGATCGCCCAACCGAAGACCATGTCCTCGATCTCGCCATCGGTGGGTTGCCGCTCGCAGCGATACTCGACCCCCTTGTAGGTGGTAACGGCGGGTTTGAGGTCCGCGGCCGAGCGGACGGAGTTGAGGGCTGACTGCTGGACGATGATGCCGCCGTCGATCAGCGATTTGAAATCCACGAAACGGCAGCGCTCGAACTCGGCCAGCCGGGTGATCCCGGCCATGCGGATGACCCGCAGGTTCTTGCGGCGGGCGAGGATATCGAGTACTCCCTCCTCGAAATCCGGGGCACAGACCACTTCCAGATAATTCTGGGCCATCAATTCGGCGGTCTGCCGGTCGAGCGGTCGGCTGGTGACCACGGCGCCGCCAAAGGCCGCGATCCGGTCGCAGCGGTTGGCGCGGTTGTATGCCTCGGCCAGGGTGGTCCCAACGGCGGCCCCGCAGGGATTGTTGTGCTTGAGGATCACCGCCGCTGGCCTGTCGATCAGGTACTTGATGATGTTGAGCCCATTGTCGACGTCGGTGAGGTTGATCTTGCCCGGATGCTTGCCCACCTGGAGCATGTCCTCAACGGTGATGGCGCTGACCAGACCGTTGCCGGGTTCGATGTAGCGGCAGTCGCCGAGCAGCAGGTTACCGTTGACCAGTTCGTAGAGGGCCGCCTCCTGGTCGGGGTTTTCACCATAGCGCAGACCGCGCTCCTCATGGGTGCCGTCGCTCATGCTGATGTTCCATGTTTTTTTTCGGTACACCAGGGTCTGGTCGCCGAAGGTGATGGTCATCTCCATGGGGAAGGAATCGCCGAGCAGGGCGGAGTACATTTTCTTGAGATCGGTCATGGTCTGCAAAGCCTTGAAAAGAAGAGGAATGTTGTCGAAATCAGCGGCAACGGTCAGCCGTTGCCGCAGGTCAGGGGCGCAACGGTGACTTGCGCCGCAATGGTCCAGTTGGTCAGGACGCTGTTGACGCCGACCGTGACCCCGTCGCCCAGAGTGCAGCCGTGGAGGACGCATCCGCTGCCGATCCGGCAGTCTCGGCCCATGGTTGTCGCACCGCTGATGCGGACATTGCCGTCGATGACCGTGTCCTGGCCGATGTGACAGTCGGGGGCCACCAGGATGGTGTCCGGGGCGTACAGGGTCACACCGGCAAGCATTAACTCGCGGTTGCGGCGGTCTTGCAGGGTGGCGTGCGCCTTGGCCAGTTCGATGCGGGAGTTGACCCCCAGGACGTCGACGGCTTCGGGATGAACGAAGGTGTGCACCGGAATGCCTCGACCGTTGGCAATGGCGACGATGTCGGTCAGGTAGACCTCTCCCTGGCTGTTGTCGGTGCCGACCCGACCTAAGGCATCGAAGAGAAAGGCCCGCTCCACCAGGTAGATGCCGGCGTTGATCTGGCGGATGGCCCGCTGTTCGGGGGTGGCGTCCTTTTCTTCGACGATGGCCAGGACCTTGCCGTCTTGGTCGTTGAGGATCCGACCATAGCCAAAGGGTTGGTCGAGCATGGTGGTCATCAGGGTAAGTTGCGCCTGCCGTTCCCGGTGGACGGCAATCATCTCCCGAAGGGTGGCTGCCTGGATGAGCGGGGTATCGCCGCAGAGGATCATCACCTGATCGGTTTGGGCGCAGGCGGCCTGCGCGCAGAGCACGGCATGGCCGGTCCCCAGTTGTTGGTCCTGAATGACCGGAGTAACGGCAAAGCCCTCCAGTGTCTGGAGCACCGCCTGGCGCTGGTGGCCGACGACGACGGCGCAGTGGTCGACCCCCGCCTGCCGGACCGTCTCAAGGACATGATGGAGCATCGGACGGAAAAAAACCTCGTGCAAAACCTTGGCGCGAGCCGATCGCATGCGGGTGCCCTTGCCGGCGGCAAGGACCACGGCGGTCATCGATGGGGTCATGACAATACCTGGAAAAGAAGCAAACAGTCGAAAAAAACTGGCCTACTGTAGAAGATAAAGAGGGGTTTGACAAGAAAGACCTTGCCGCATCGTCCGCGGTCCGGTATCCAGCGTTTTTCGCCGCACGACCAACAAAGAATGATGGCAAGTTGCATCGGTCCTCCGGCAGGGAAATTTCAGTGTACAATCGGCTGCGGCGTGAATTAAGGCACCGCATCGCCACCACGATTTCAGAACAGCGAGACAGGGAAGAACATCCATGCGACCACAAGATCACGCGGTCCTGATCCTTGACGGGGCCTGCGGTACCAATTTGCAGGAAATGATCATTCCGGCCAATGCCTGGCAGGGGAAGGAGGGGTGCAACGAGTTGCTCAACCTGACCGCCCCTGATACGATCATTGCACTCCATCGTGCCTTTGTCGAGGCCGGTGCCATGGTGCTGGAAACCAACACCTTCGGAGCCAGTCGCATTGTCCTGGAAGAGTACGGCCTCCAGGATCAGGTGGAAGCGATCAACCGGGCCGGCGTGGAGAACGCCCGTGCAGCGATCGCAGGCAAGCCATCCACCTACATCGCCGGTTCCATCGGACCGGGCACCAAGCTCCCCAGTCTCGGCCATATCTCGGTGGAGGATCTGGCCGCTGCCTATGCCGAACAGATCCGCGCCTTGGCCCTGGCCGGCGTCGATTTGCTCATGATCGAGACCTGTCAGGATCTGTTGCAGATCAAGACGGCGATGGTTACCTGCTTCGAGACGCTCGCCGAACTCGGTTTGGACATCCCGGTGATGGCCTCGGTGACCATCGAGCGAACCGGCACCATGCTGGTCGGCACCGACATCGCCGCCGCCGCGGTCACCTTCGAACCGTTTCCGATTTTTTCCTTCGGACTCAACTGCGCCACCGGACCGCAGGACATGGAGTCGCACATCCGCTATCTCAGCCGCAACTGGCCGGGACGGATATCCTGCGTCCCCAATCAGGGCATGCCGGAGATCGTCGACGGCAGGACCTGCTATCCCCTTGATCCCCCGGGTTACGCTCAAGAGATGAAGCGGTTTGTCACCGAGTACGGGGTGAGCGTGGTCGGCGGCTGTTGCGGCACGACCCCAAGCCACACCCGCCAACTGGTGCGGAACCTCGCCGGGGTGACACCGGCAATCCGGGAGGTGAGCGCATGAAGCCCTCGGTCGCCAGCCTCTACCAGGCCGTTGAGCTGCGTCAGGAGATCCCGCCGCTCTTGATCGGCGAACGGGCCAACGCCAACGGCTCAAAGAAGTTCCGTGAACTGCTGCTGGCCGACGACTACCAGTCCTGCCTGCAGATCGCCGTGGAGCAGGAGGCCAGGGGCGCCCATGTCATCGATTTGTGCACCGCCTATGCCGGCCGTGACGAATTGGCGGATCTGACCACTCTAGTGCACCTCTGCGCCCGGACCCTCAAGGCGCCGCTGATGATCGACTCCACCACGCCGGAGTGTATCGAAGCCAGCCTGCGGCTCTATCCCGGTCGGGCGATCGTCAACTCCATCAACCTGGAGGATGGCGGGGTCAATATCAAACGGATCTGTCGGGCCGCTAAAAAGTACGGTGCCGCGGTGGTGGCCCTGACCATCGATGAGCAGGGCATGGCCATGACCGCCGATGACAAGCTGCGCATCGCCAAAGCCATTCATGCCATTGCGGTGGATGAGTGCGGCTTGCGTTCCCAGGATTTGCTCTTTGACTGCCTCACCTTCACTGTCGGATCGGGCGACGAGAGCCTGCGCGATGCCGCCATCCAGACCCTGGAGGGGATCCGCCGGATTAAAGAAGCATTGCCGGGCTGCCTGACGGTGCTTGGCCTGAGCAATATTTCCTTTGGGTTGGCACCTCAGGCGAGGCGAGTTCTCAATTCCGTCTTCCTCCACGAAGCAGTCACCCATGGACTGGATGCCGCCATTGTCGATGCCGCCAAGATTGTTCCCCTTGCCCGGATTCCGGCGGAGGATCGGGAGGTCTGTCTTGATCTGCTCTATGACCGGAGAGGGGAGGGGGAGAAGGGGCCGCTGATGCGATTCATCGACCATTTCAGCGGCAAAACCGAGGTCGCCGACGAAGCGGAGCAGGAATCCGATCGCACACCCGAGCAACAGGTGTTTCACAAGGTGATGGATGGTGACAAAAACGATCTTGAGGACCTCCTTATCATTCTTCGGCAGCGTTTCAGGCCCATCGACATCATCAACCAGATTCTGGTGCCGGCCATGCGTCATGTGGGAGAACTGTTCGGCAAGGGTGAGATCCTTCTCCCCTTTGTCCTTCAGTCGGCTGAAGTGATGAAGGCGGCGGTGACGCTGCTGGAACCGTTCATGGATAAATCCGAAACCGCTGCTTCGACCACGATCCTGTTGGCGACCGTTCAGGGAGATGTCCATGACATCGGCAAGAATCTGGTCGATATCATCCTCTCCAACAACGGTTACCAGGTGTACAACCTTGGTATCAAGGTGCCAGTCGAAACGGTGATAGAGCAGGCAAAGGCCCACAAGGTGGACCTCATCGGCCTAAGCGGCCTGCTGGTCAAATCGGCCCTGGTCATGCAGGATTCCATGTCCCAGTACCGCGATGCCGGCCTGACGTTGCCCATTCTCTTGGGAGGCGCTGCACTGACGCCAAAATTTGTGGCTGAGTCCTGCGTACCCAAGTATGGCGGTCCGGTTGTTTACTGTGCAGATGCCTTCGCGGGATTAAAGGCTGTGCAGGAATTCGAAGCTGGCACCTTGAGGTCCACGATCTACGATCCGGCCACTGCCCTGAAACCGATGAAGCCGGGCCTCAGAGTGCTTGAAATCGACCGGAGCAATCCGGTCCCGCAGCCGCCGTTCTTGGGCCAACGGTATTCAGAAGAGATAGAACCTCAAGCCGTGCTGCCGCTGGTCAACATACAGGCGCTCTTCCGGGGCCGGTGGGGGTATCGGCGCGGCAAAATGGAAGCGGGCGAGTACGGGGAGTTGATCAAAAAGACCGTCCGTCCGCTCTATGATGAGTTGTGGCAGACAGCGATCCGGAAAAATTGGTTGGAGCCGAAGGTGAGTTATGGGTACTTTCCCTGTGCTTCAGAAGGAGAGACGCTGGTTGTTGAAGCGCAAGGAG
>JAUWAH010000478.1 GCA_030602145.1 Desulfobulbus sp. | reverse complement strand
GCCCGCTGCCCGGGTGCCTGGTTGAAAAAGGGCCAGGTCCGCAACTGGCTGGCAAAGGAGCGGGAGCGTGGATGCACCAGCTCATACTTCTCGATACCTTCGGCAATGACCTGCTCGTTCCGCCAGAGGTGGGCCAACTCCGAGATATGCTTCACCCCTTCTATCCGGGTGATTGACTTGGGTCGGACCCACCGCTGCGAGAGGGTGCTCAGCGTCATCTGCTCCAGGAACGACGGCTCCTGCTCCTCACTCCCCAGGACCAGTATGCCGGCAAGGCCAACCAGCACTAAAGCCACCCCGAGGATGATTGTCGGCCAGATGCTCAGCATCAGCCGCTCTTCGCAGGCTTTTTGATGATCGTCTCTCCGGCCAGATCCGGAAAGACCACCTTGAGCCTGCCCTTCTCGACGTCGGCGGTCACCCCCTTGTAGGTGCCGGAGTAGGTGATGAAAAAGAGTTCACGGGGCTTCATCTTGAGGATCTCGCTCGGCTTGATCCGCACCTCTTCGGTCTCGCGGATGGCGACGTTGCCACCCAGGGAGATGATGGGTGAGAACCGTTTCTCCTCCCCCAAATGTTCGGAGACGTAATTGGCGGTGCTGGGATCCGGCACCCGCATGAACAGCTTGGTGTTGCAGTTGTCGAGGATGGTGTTGGCCCGATCCTCGCCCACCTCGGCATACAACTGGCTGATCGATTGGCAGTAGCCGTGGATAAACACTCCGGCCCCCCCGGCCTTGGCAAAGAGGTCCTCGATTCCCTGGTAGAGGACCGACTGGGCCTCGTCGATATGGAGCACCAGCGAGGGCGTTACATTTCTGTCTGAGGAATAGACTCGACCGACAAAGGCCTGGATCATGGAAATGATCACCTTGCCGGCGGTATAGGCGGCCCGCTTGGTCAGCAGTGAGCCCAACTGCACCACTAGGATGATGCCTTTGCCTTCCTCCAACCGCTGAATGAAGCGGTTCTCGTCAGCTTTGCCGATGATCTTGCCGACATTGCCCGAGGTCAGCTCGGTGAGCGCCACCCGCAGCGAACTGGCCACCTTAGAGTAGTAGTCCGCGGGCGTGGAAAGAATCTTCTGGATGTCCAGCGAGAGCTGCTTGGCCTCTGGGCTGTCGATGTAGTCGATCTTCTCCTTGAGCTGCTCCAGGTCCTGGTGGCTGATGTGGTTCTTGATGTCGTTGAGGTTGAACGAAGGCTTTGTTCCGGCCTGCTCAGCCAGCATGATCAGGGCCTGGACCACCACCAGGCTGACCTCGTAGGCCACACCGAAGAAGTATGGTTCCCGGCCGATGGCCACCCCGGCGGTGATATGGGCCACCAGTTCCTCGGGCATGTAGTAGGAAGACAAGGGATCAAGGATAGCGCTGTACTGGGGAAAGATCGGCGTGATCAGCATCAGGTCGTCGAGCCGGTCAGTCTCATGGGCCAGTTGGGTGATTTTGGAGAACAGATCGATGTCGCCTTTGGGATCGATGGCCACCACCGAATACCCCTTGCAGATATCCTGCTCGATGATGTGCTCCATGATCCTGGTTTTGCCGACCCGGGTGGTCCCGAAACACCAGAAATGTCCCTTGCGGTGGCTGTCGGGTACTCCCAGTTCCATGACCGTCTGGGGATGATCGAGATGCACGCCTTGTCCAATATGGGTCCAGGGCACCTTCGGCTCTGTTGGTTCTTTCGACTTCATGGCAAGGCCTTGACGATCTGAACCTCGATCCGCTCCTGGAGTTCCCGGTCAACGGCAATGATCACCTCACGCGGCAACCTTCTCGTGGTCAGGACAATGCTCTTGTGACCGACGTAGCGTTTCAGGCAGTGGAAGTGAAACCGATGAGCCGCATCGCCTAGATGATGGCGGAGTAGGTTCTCGGTCAGTGTCTTTGAGACTCGATCCAGGGTGACTTTGGTGCGTGGGGTGCCGTTCACCATTACCGGTTCGATGCAGCGCAGATGGAAAGCCCGGCGATGACCAAGTTGAAACCGGCCAGCATGGCGTTCATGCAGCCCGATCCGGTTGAGGGGGCAGACGGCGATGATCGGTACATCGGGAATGATCTCGGTTTCCACCAGGAGATGGTCACCGGCCCTGTTGCGGATCACCTCGCCCCAGAGCAGTCGCCGCTCAAACCCTTTGAGCCGGCAAACCTGTTTGATGACTGCGGCCGTGGCCAAATGGTTTTCCAGAATGGTCTTGAATTGATTGCGGGAGAGGACGGCAGGCAGATCGAGGATCTGTTGAACAGGCAGACCGTTCTTTTTTCCGTAAGCCACAACCTCCAGTTGCATTCCTTCCCGGAGAAAAACCATGACCTCCTGCCGGTACCACTGGGAAAGCTGGCGAGCAAAAGCGGATTCGATTTCCTGGATGACTTCGGTTGTGGAAAGAGCGTATCGGTTGGCTAAAGACAGAATGATGGACTGCATGGGTGATCATCTCCCTGATGAAAATGGAAAAGGTGACCGTTCGAATCGGTCTCTCTTCTTTTTTCAGGGGTGATGACATC
>JAUWAH010000184.1 GCA_030602145.1 Desulfobulbus sp. | reverse complement strand
CCATGATGTGCCTCCCAGGTCAGCAGCAGTTCCTTGACCCGTCGAAGCAGCAGGTTGTACAGCACCACGGCCGGAATGGCGACCACCAGGCCGGCGGCCGTGGCCTTGAGCGAGAGGGCAAGCCCGGTCATGATCCGGGCTGAATCGACCATGCCGGTCTCGCCCATGGTGTAGAAGGTGAGCATGATGCCGAACACGGTTCCGAGCAGGCCCACATAGGGGGCGTTGCTGCCGACGGTGGCAATCAAGTGGAGGCGACTGGTGAGGGCCAGTTCCAGAAGACGGCGGTCGGTGAACTCCTCCAGTCGCAACCGCCGGAAAAAGCGGAACCGCTCCAGGGCAACGGCTAACGCCCCCACGCTCATGACAGCGAGCAGGCCGATGATGCCGTATTCAGTGAGAGCTTTGAGCCCATCCACTCTGTTTCTCCCTGATGCAGGTTGTTCACAGCTCGATGACGCGACACGCTGTTGCGTGAAGACGGCCAGCGTCAATAACACAGAAGGCGAATCGGTAACACCTTAGCCGGCCGAGAAAGATTTTCAAGAGGATTGTACGACGAAAGGCTAAAAAGTATTATCAGGTGCGCGGGCTGGAAAATGAGCAACTCGAAGCCCAAGAGGGGCGATGGACGTACGTATGCCGACGATGGCTTGGTGGCTCAGACGACTGTGGGAAACCGGCGAGAGAATGATAGCGACGTGACAAGAAGACTTTCAAGCCCTCTTCTTAATGTGTATAATGGAGCATAATGATACACATACGGAGGTGGTCTATGAGAACGAATATAGTGATTGACGACGATCTGATGGAATCGGCCCTCAAGGCCTCAGGAAAAAAAACAAAGAAAGACGCCATAGAAGAAGGGTTGCGGCTGTTGGTGCACCTGAAAGGTCAGGAAAAAATAAGGGGATTCCGGGGCAAACTCAAATGGACCGGCAACCTTGAGGAGATGCGGGCAGACAAATGATTCTCGTCGATTCTTCCGTGTGGATTGACTACTTCAACGGGAAAAAGACCTCCCGGACGGATTGGCTCGATGGTTCGCTTGGCAATATTCCCGTTCTCATCGGCGATCTCATCCTGACCGAGGTGCTCCAGGGCTTTCAACGTGACAAGGACTTCACCATTGCCAGGGACCTCTTGTCAGGGCTGCCGTTCATGGCGATGGGTGGCCGCACCCTGGCCCTGGACAGCGCGATGAACTATAGAGTGCTCAGGAAGAAAGGCGTCACGGTACGGAAAACCATTGATGTCATGATCGGGACGTTCTGCATCCGCCACGCCTTGCCGCTGCTGCATGATGACCGGGATTTCGAGCCCATGGTGACCCATCTGGGGCTGCAAACAATCGACACCGAAGCACTGTATGCGTGAAAAATCAGGACGAACAGTTTTCATCTAACCGACATCTGACCAAGCATTCCAAACAAAAAAGGGTTTACAGAAACCATTCTGCAAACCCTTGATTTTTACTGGTGCCGGAAGTCGGAATCGAACCGACATGGGGTCACCCCCGCTGGATTTTGAGTCCAGTGCGTCTACCAGTTTCACCACTCCGGCGTGGATGTGGCGCTCTTTTTACCGTATCGGGCTTTTTACTGTCAAGGGGAAAGCTTGCGCGGCTCCGTCGGTCTTCGGCTTCAGCCGGTGAACGGCTCCACCGGCGGCCGATGCGGCGACGCGATGTGAAAAAACATTGCAATCGGCGCCGGGCATGGCAGAGTGCGAATCAATGGTCCATCCCGGAAGCTAGAGAAGTTCCGGGTTTCCGGCAGGTTCTCCTGCCCGCACCCCTGCCCCGCCGCCATGACCCCGACATCTTCCGCAACCAACCCCCGATCCGCAGCCGTCGAGACCCTCTGTTTATGGGCCACCACCCACAATCCGGTCGATCAACTCTTCCAGACGGCGGTCGAGCAGGTGGCCGATATCGACCGGGGGCTGGTCAAAACCCTGGTCTACGGGGTGATGCGCCAGAAGGAGTATCTTGACCACATCATCCGCACCCTGAGCAAGCATCCGCTGCGCAAGATGAAGGTGCGTACCCTGATGACCCTCAGGATCGGGGTTTTTCAACTGCTGTTCCTCCATCGCATCCCGGAATCGGCGGCGGTCAACGCCACGGTCAATACCCTCAAGGAGGCCGGCCAGCCCGCCTGGCTGGTCGGTTTCGTCAACGGCCTGCTGCGCGGCGTGGCCCGCAGCCGGAAAACCCTGCCCACCGCCGAGCAGATGGCTGAGGGCGAACCGCCGCTGCTCAACCATCCCGCCTGGCTGGTCGAACGGTGGACGGCCCACTACGGCGAGGCAAAGGCACGGGCCATCTGCCGCTGCAACAACAGCGAACCATTGCTCACCCTCCGGGTCAACAGCCGAAGCGTCGGTCGCGCCGTGCTGCGGGAGGCGCTGGCCAAGAGCGGGGTCACGGTCCGCAACGGCGATTTCAGTCCCCTTGCCCTGATCGTCGATGGCTTTCCCGGTTCGGTCACCGCCCTGCCCGGTTACGAGACCGGCCGGTTTCAGGTCCAGGACGAGGCCGCCCAACTGGCCACCCTGCTGGCCGGCCCCCTGAACCACGGCTGTCGTGTCCTCGACGGCTGCGCCGGTCTGGGGGGCAAGACCACCCACCTGGCCGAGATGCTGCCGCCGGACGGGGCCATCGTCGCCGTCGAGCCGGACCCGCGCCGCTACCGTCTGCTGCGCGACAACCTCCGTCGCCTGGGCCACGGTCAGGCGGTGCTGCCCATCCGCACCGATCTGCGCGCCTATGCCGCCACCCGGCCGCTCCCCTTCGACCGCATCCTCATCGACGCCCCCTGCTCGGGGACCGGGGTCATCCGCCGCCACCCAGATATCCGCTGGAACCGCCGAGCGGAGGAACTGGCCACCTACCAACAGACCCAGGTCCACCTGCTGGAGGTCGCCGCCACCCTGCTCAAGCCCGGCGGGGTGCTGGTCTACGTCACCTGCTCGCTGGAGCCCGAGGAGGATGAGGAGGTCGTCCGGATCTTTGCCGAGCGGTGCCCGCCTTTCGGCATCGAGGAGGCGGCTGCCTTCCTGCCCGGGGCGGCCCGGCGGCTGGTCGACGGGGCCGGCTTCTTCCGCACCGATCCCACCGACGGCCTGGACGGCTTTTTCGCCGCCCGCCTGGTCGACGGGAGCCGCTTGTAGTTTGCGGCGACAATGTTTATAGTCGCACACCACAGCGTTCACCCCACAATCATTCAAGGAGAACCCGTTCATGGCAGGAATCAAGTCAACCATGGATCTGGTCATGGAGCGCGCCGCCCGCATGGGCACCGCCACCCCGGACGAGATGCGTCACGAGGAAAATGTGAAGAAGGGCATGCACTGCACCGCTGAATACCTCAACGGCACCAAGCCCTCCCTGCTCGACATCCTCGGCCAGCAGGTCGACTCCGAGCAGGCCGCCATCCGCAAGGGCATGCTGTCCTCCCTGCTGCGCAATCTCTTCCTGCCCCGCGATGACGAGGGCATCAAACGGATCGAGCGGGCCGTCCGGGGCATCGTCGAACTGAATCCGGGCGGAGCCGACATCGCCGCTCTCTGCCAGGAACTGCAAGCCGTCGCCACCCAGTACGGCCAACATCGCCAGCAGTTGTACGAGCAACTCAAGGAGCAGATGCGGATGCAGATCGAACAGCTCCTGATGCGCAAGGGGATGAAGGCGGATGGCATGCGCATCGACCCGACCATGGAACCCCAGTTCAAGGATCAGTGGGCCCGCCTGGAGATGGATCTCGACCGGCAGTACGGCCAGGCCCTGGATCAGTTCAAGGCCCAGTTGGCCGACTGGGTCGGAGTCTGACCATGGCCGGAGGTGTCGAATTCGAACGGCTCGTCCGCGTGCAGGCCACCCTGCGCCGGAAGAACATCGACGCCCTGCTCGTCTCCCAGCCCCACAACCGCCGCTACCTGAGCGGCTACACCGCCCCGGATCACGGCATCCAGGAGACCAGCGGTTTCCTCCTCATCCCTGGCGACGGCCCACCCTACCTGCTCACCGACTCCCGCTTCACCCTCCAGGCCGAAGCCGAGGCGCCGCTTTATCAGGTGGCACTCTACAGCAAGGGGCTGCTCAAGCTGCTGGAACGGCTGCAGAAGAAGATCGGTTTCAAGACCCTGGCCTTTGAGAGCGACTATTTTCTCCATTCGTCCTTTCTCCGCCTTGCCTCCCTGTGGGCCAAGAAGGGGCTGACCCTGCGGCCGGAGAGCGGCCTGATCGAGCAGATGCGGGTGGTCAAGGATGAGCACGAGCTGCACCTGCTGCGGCAGTCGACCCGGTTGAACGAGCAGGTCTTCCAGTCGGTCTACCAGACCATCGAGCCGGGCATGACCGAACGCGAGATCGCCCTGGCCATCGACCTCACCATGCGCGAGATGGGCGCCGAGGGGCCGAGCTTCGATACCATCGTCGCCTTCGGCACGAATGCCGCCCGGCCGCATGCCGTGCCCACCGACCGCGAACTGCTGGCCGGCGACCTGGTGCTGATCGACATGGGCCTGGTCCACAAGGGGTACTGCTCCGACATGACCCGCACCTTTGTCTTCGGCAAACCCGACCAGACCTATCTCGACCGCCACCGGCTGGTGCGGCAGGCCATGCTGGCCGGCATCGGCACCATCCGCGCCGGGGTCACCGGGGCGGAGGTGGACCGGGCCGCGCGCCGGGTGCTGGCCGAGGGCGGCTACGGCGAGGCCTTCGGTCACGGACTCGGCCATGGGGTGGGTGTTGCCGTCCACGAGGACCCGCGTCTGTCGCCGCGCGGCCGCAAACAGTTGCGCGCCGGCATGGTGGTCACCGTCGAACCCGGCCTGTACCTGGCCGACTGGGGCGGCATCCGCCTGGAGAACATGGTGGTGGTCACCGACACGGGCTGCGAGGTCCTCAATCGGGACACCACCGGCCTTGACCTGTAACCGATCTCGATATTCCCTCAACCTGCACACCGCCAACCCCTGGAAATCCCATGTCCAACAAATTCTTCGTCCTTGACACCAACGTGCTGCTCCACAACAGCGACGCCATCACCTGTTTTGCCGACAACACCGTGGTCCTGCCGATGACGGTGATCGAGGAGTTGGACAAATTCAAGAAGAACAACGACGAATTGGGCCGCAACGCCCGCGGCGTCATCCGCAGCCTCGACCGGTTGCGCGGCCAGGGCAGCCTGGGCAAGGGCGTGCCCACCAGCGATGGCGGCGTGGTCTGGATCACCATGGAAAAGGAGGAGGACTGCGGCACCTGCATCGATCTGGACATCCCGGACAACCGGATCATCGCCACCGCCTATCGGCTCTTTCGGGAAGGCAAGCGGGTGATTTTCGTCTCCAAGGACATCAATGCCCGCCTCAAGGCCGACGCCATGGGCATCGAGGTGCAGGATTTCGAGAAGGAAAAGGCCGATTTCGACCAGTTGTACACCGGCTGGCGGAGCCTCACCGTCGAGGGCACCGTCATTGATCGCCTCCAACGCGACAAGGAATTGGAGATGGCGGGCGAATCCTTCCAGCCCAACGAGTTTGTTCTCCTCAAGGATGCGGGCAATGAGCGGCGCACCAAGGTCGGCCGGGCAATGGCCGAAAACCGGCTCAAGGCCCTCAATCCGGCCTACGACAGCGCCTACAACCTCCGACCCCGCAGCCTGGAGCAGC
>JAUWAH010000113.1 GCA_030602145.1 Desulfobulbus sp. | reverse complement strand
GCGGCTGCTGAAGAAGATCCCCCCTCCCGGCGGCATCCTCCTGCTGTCCTACAAACGCAACCGGGGCATCGCCATCATCAAGAGGACGGCGGCGCTTATCGAGGTCCGCGAGGACGGCCATGCCGCCCTGAGGCTGGAACTGCCCCCCGATAAACTGGCCAGGGAACTGGGGACCATGATTCGGCGGGAATTTCCCAGAAGCAGGAAAATCCGTCTGATCAAATTCTCGGGTCCGGAGGAGCTTGATCGTGAACGCCAGAAGATATGAGCCGCAGCGAGGAACCCCGTGCTGATCATCCACTGCGCAGCCTGCAAGAGAAAACTCTGGCGGTATGACAAGATCGGCCCCGGCGAAGTGCTTCGCTGTCACAAGGCGCGGATCACCAGAATCTACCACGCCCTGGCGGACGAGCAGAGAATCCGCTGCCCCTGCGGCCGGGATATCGGCATCGACAAGGGGACCTTCTTCAAGATGATTGCCAACGCCTTCACCTACAAGGGCACCAAACGGAACTGAAGCGGCGGAGCCCGAAGTCGAATTCCCTCTTTCCAACCGACTGTCAGCGAGTTACCATGCCTGGCACGAGAACCGACAAGGGCGTCGTCCACCGCCCGTCGGCATCCCTTCGTTCAGCCGACCCGTCTTCGTCCGCCGTCCCACCTCCAACCACGGAGGAGGTCGTCCATGCAGATCCATCAGGTGTCCGCATCCGAAGCGCTCGCCCGGCTCCGCTCCTCGCTTGCCGGCCTGGATCACCCCGAGGCGGAGCGCCGCTATCGCGAGTATGGGGCCAACAGGCTGGAGCAGGTGAGCAAGGCTCCCCCGTGGCTTCGATTTCTGCGGGAATTGGTCAACCTGTTCTCCGTCATTCTCTGGGTTGCCGCGGCTCTGGCCTTCGTGGCCGAATGGTTTGCGCCGGGACAGGGCATGGTGCGACTGGCCTGGACCGTGATTACGGTCATCCTGGTGAGCGGCGCCTTTTCCTTCTGGCAGGAGCATCGGGTCGAACAGACCCTGGCGGCCCTGCACAAGCTGCTGCCGCAGCAGGTCGACGTCCTCAGGGACAACAAGGTGAGCCGGCTGGAGCGGGAACGCCTGGTGCCTGGCGACATCGTCCTGCTTGCCCAGGGCGATTATATCCCTGCGGATTGCCGGCTCGTGGAAGGGTTCGACGTCCGGGTCAACAACGCCTCCATCACCGGCGAATCGCTGCCCCTGGTTCGTGACGCCGCACCCTGCGGCGAGAAGAATCTCCTCTTCGGCAAAAACATCCTGCTGGCCGGCACCACCATGGTGGCCGGGCAGGCCAAGGCCCTGGTCTATGCCACCGGCCGCCGGACCGAGTTCGGCAAAATCGCCCATCTCACCCAGTCGGGCGGCGAGGTCAGCTCTCCCCTGCATCGGGAGATCGCTCATCTGAGCAGGGTGATCGGGGTGTGCTCGGTCTGCATCGGCCTCTTCTTTTTCCTGATCGGTCGCTTTGTCGGCCTGCCGCTGTGGGACGACTTCATCTTTGCCATCGGCATTCTCATCGCCATGGTGCCGGAAGGCCTGCTCCCCACCCTCACCCTGGCCCTGGTGCTTGCCACCCAACGGATGGCCAAGCGCAACGTGCTCATTCGACACCTGCCCTCGGTGGAGACGCTTGGCGCCACCACCGTCATCTGCACAGACAAGACCGGAACCCTGACCCAAAATCGCATGCGGGTACACACCGTGGTGCTCGGTGGAGAGCGGGTCAACGCAGACGGAATATCGCGCTTCATTGAGGACTATCGGCCCTTTTTCCTCACCGCCCGCCTGTGCCACGATCTGCGCGAAGGAGAGAAGAACGGTCGGACCGTGTTGTCGGGCGATCCCATGGAGATTGCCCTGGCCGACCTGGCGGCGGAGATGCGCACCGTGCCCGCCCGCGAGGAGAAGCTGGACGAGATCTGTTTCGATGCGGAAAGGATGCGGCAGAGCGTCATCTATGCCATCGACGGCTCGCCGCACCTGTACTGCAAGGGCGCGCCGGAGGTTCTCTTCACCCGCTGCACCCACTTTCTGCAAGGCGGCACGGCCCGACCGATGACCGAAGGGGATCGCACCCATTTCCGGCAGATCCAGGAGTCGTTGGCCGAACAGGGCATGCGTGTCCTTGCCCTGGCCTCCCGTCCCCTCTCTCTCGGCTGGCGGCAGCAGTCGGACCTGGAAGAAGAGCTTGTCCTGGCCGGCCTGGCCGGGTTGGAGGACCCTCCCCGACCGGAGGTGCCGGAGGCCATCGACAAGTGCCACCGGGCGGGTATCAAGGTGATCATGGTCACCGGCGACCATCCCAGCACAGCCAGGGCCATTGCCCGTGAGATCGGGCTGGTCCGGTCGGAGAACCCCCTGGTCGTATCCGGAGATATGTTGCGCGGCTATTCGGAAACCCAACTGCGGCTGGCCCTGGACGAGGAGGACATCCTCTTCGCGAGGGTCTCCGCAGATCAGAAAATGCGGATCGTCGATGCCTTGAAGATGAAGCAGCACGTGGTTGCCGTCACCGGCGACGGGGTCAACGACGCGCCCGCCCTGAAGAGCGCCCATATCGGCATCGCCATGGGCCTCACCGGAACCGACGTGGCCAAGGAAGCCGCCGACATGGTCCTGCTCGACGACAACTTTGCCAGCATTGTCAGTGCCGTCGAGGAAGGACGGGCCGTGTTCGACAACATCCGCAGGTTTCTCACCTACATCCTGGCGCATAACATTCCCGAACTCATTCCCTATCTTGCCTTTGTTCTCCTGAAGATTCCCCTGGCCCTGCTGCCGATCCAGATCCTTCTGGTCGACATGGGCACCGATTCCCTGACGGCTCTGGGACTGGGCGCGGAAAAGCCCGATCCCGAGGTCATGCGGAGGCCACCTCGCCGACGCCACGAGCGGCTGTTCAATTGGCCCCTGGCCTGGCGTGCCTATTTATTCCTGGGTGTGTTCGAGGCCATGGCGGCCATGGCCTGTTTCTTCTTTGTCCTGTGGCAGGGCGGATGGCAGTACGGCCAGGAACTGGCCATGGACAGCAAGCTCTTTATGCAGGCGACCACCGCCTATCTGAGCAGCATCATCGTCATGCAGATGGTAAACGTGTTCCACTGCCGGAGCGACCATCGCTCTCTCCTGAGCACGGGGGTTACCGGCAATCCGCTGATCACGGCGGGCATCCTGCTCGAAACCGTCCTGATTCTTACGGTTGTCTACACCCCCCTCGGCAACGCCCTGTTTGCGACCGCCCCGCTCGACGCCTCCACCTGGTTGTTCCTGCTCCCCTGGGCGGTGCTCTTTCTCTGCCTGGAAGAACTGAGGAAGGTGGTGATTCGAAAACGCCGGTGACCCGGATTTGCGGAGTGCAGGGTAAACGGATTTCCATCGCCCCCGATGGTGCGACAAAATTGTATGGACAGATGGGCGGAAACCATCTACCTTGCTGCGGTTTCAGCTTCGGCCTCTGGTGGCCGGTCGGCGAAAGGCAACACAACGAATCGACAGACCGTGCCGGCCTGTTTCAAACAACCGGCCCGGACCACAACAGCAGAGGACACCATGGGCGGACTCTTCGGCATCGTCTCCCAGACTGATTGCGTCGCCGATCTCTATTACGGCACCGACTACCACTCCCACCTGGGCACCAAGCGGGGCGGCATGGCCGTTCGCAACACCCACGGCTTCCACCGCGCCATCCACAACATCGAAAACAGCTATTTTCGCACCAAGTTCGAATCCGAACTACGGCGGTTCCACGGCCTCCAGGGCATCGGCGTAATCAGCGACACCGATCCGCAGCCCCTGATCATCGGATCGCACCTCGGCACTTTCGGCATCGTCACCGTCGGCCGGATCAACAACATGGACGATCTGGTGCAAACCGCCTTTTCCGGCAAGAAGTATTTCTCCGGCACCTCCGACGGCGTCACCAACCCCACCGAGGTGGCGGCGATGCTGATCTGCCAGGAGGACAGCTTCGAAGCCGGCATCCGCCGTGCCCAGGAGGCCATCCAGGGCTCCTGTTCGATGCTGCTGCTGACCGACAAGGGCATCTATGCGGCCCGCGACCGGCTGGGACGGACACCGCTGGCGGTGGGCCGCAGGCCGGGGGCAACGGCGGTCAGCTCCGAGACCAGCGCCTTCCCCAACCTGGATTTCGAAACCTCCTGTTTTCTCGGACCCGGAGAAGTCCTTTTCCTGACCGCCGACGGCTGGGAACAGCGTATCGCTCCGGGACCCCGGATGCAGATCTGCTCCTTCCTCTGGGTCTATTACGGCTATCCGGCCTCCGAATACGAGGGTATCAACGTCGAGCAGGTTCGCTACGATTGCGGCCGTGCCCTAGCCCGTCACGACGACACCCCGGTGGATCTCGTCGCCGGCATACCGGATTCGGGCATCGGCCATGCCCTTGGCTATGCCAACGAAAAGAAAATCCCCTACAACCGGCCCTTCGTCAAGTACACCCCGACCTGGCCGCGCAGCTTCATGCCCCAGGACCAGGCGATGCGCGACCTGGTGGCCAAGATGAAGCTGATTCCGGTCCGCCGGCTCATCGAGGGTCGCCGGCTGATGCTCTGCGACGATTCCATCGTCCGCGGCACCCAGCTCAAGGACAACGTGCGGATGCTGTTCGATTACGGCGCCCGCGAGGTCCATGTCCGCCTGGCCTGCCCTGCCCTGATCCACCCGTGCATATTCCTCAACTTCTCCACCTCGCGCTCGACCCTGGATCTGCTCGGCCGCAAAACCATCCACACCCTCGAAGGGGCCGAGGACAAGGACCTGCCCCTGTATGCGCAGGCCGGATCGGCCAAGCAGTGCGCCCTGGTCGAGGAGATCCGCCGCCTGCTGGGCCTCACCTCGCTCCGCTACCAGCGGCTTGAGGATCTGGTAGCCGCCATCGGCTTGCCCAAGGAACAGTTGTGCACTCATTGCTGGGACTGCAGCAGTTCTTTCTGACCGGCATGGCTGGTCCGGGTTAACCGGCCGCTCCGAAAGGACGTTGGCTGAACAAACGAAGCCGATGCCACCAGAAGCAACCACACCAACCCTCGGCAGCTCGCACCCGCCGAACACCGTTTTCCCCTCATTGCCGCAGAACAAGGAGAAAATCCCATGCCCAAACACGATGCCATCCATACCGTCCTGATCATCGGCTCCGGTCCGATCATCATCGGTCAGGCCTGCGAATTCGACTATTCCGGAACCCAGGCCTGCAAGGCGCTGCGTGAGTTGGGCTACCGGATCGTGCTGGTCAACTCCAACCCCGCCACCATCATGACCGACCCGGGCATGGCCGACGTCACCTACATCGAGCCCCTCAACGTCGACACCCTTGAGCAGATCATCGCCCGCGAGCGGCCGGACGCCCTGCTCCCCAACCTGGGCGGCCAGTCGGCCCTCAACCTTTCCTCCGACCTGGCGCGCCAGGGCATCCTGGAAAAATACGGCGTGCAGGTGATCGGCGTCAACCTGGAGGCCATCGAACGCGGCGAGGACCGGATCGAATTCAAGAAGGAGATGGACCGGCTCGGCATCGAGATGCCGAAGAGCACCGCCGTCTATACGGTGGAGGATGCCGAACGGATCGCCGCCGAACTGGGCTTTCCGGTGGTCATCCGCCCGGCCTATACCATGGGCGGCACCGGCGGCGGCATGGTCTACAACCTGGAGGAGTTGCGCACCGTGGCCACCCGCGGCATCGCCGCCAGCCGCATCGGCCAGATCCTGGTCGAGGAGTGTGTCATCGGCTGGGAGGAGCTGGAGTTGGAGGTGGTCCGCGACGCCGACAATAAGCTGATCACCGTCTGCTTCATCGAAAACATCGACCCCATGGGCGTGCACACCGGCGACTCCTTCTGCGCCGCGCCGATGCTGACCGTGCCCGAGGAACTGCAGCAGCGGTTGCAGCGGGCCGCCTACGCCATCGTCGAATCGATCGGCGTCATCGGCGGCACCAACGTCCAGTTCGCCCACGACCCGGTGAGCGACCGGGTGGTGGTGATCGAGATCAACCCGCGCACCTCGCGCAGTTCGGCCCTGGCCTCCAAGGCCACCGGCTTTCCCATTGCCCTGGTCTCGGCACGGCTGGCCGGCGGGCAGACGCTTTCGGACATGGCCTACTGGCGCGATGGCAGCCTCGACCGGTACACGCCCTCCGGTGATTATGTGGTGATCAAATTCGCCCGCTGGGCCTTTGAAAAGTTTCGCGGCGTCGAGGACAAGCTCGGCACCCAGATGCGGGCCGTGGGCGAGGTGATGAGTTTGGGCAAGACCTACAAGGAGGCCTTCCAGAAGGCGATCCGCGGCCTGGAGAACGGCTGCTCCGGGCTCGGCTTCTACAAGAATCTTAACCAGTTGTCGCTCAAGGAGCTGATGGCCCGATTGGCGGTGCCGACCAGCGAGCGCCAGTTCGTCCTCTACGAGGCCCTGCGCAAGGGTGCGACGGTGGAGGAGCTGCACCGCTGGACCAGCATCCATCGCTGGTTTCTGGAACAGATGCGGGAGTTGGTGGCGCGCGAGGAGGAGATCCTTGCCCACAAGGGCGGGGAGTTGCCGCTCGACCTGCTTCGGCTAGCCAAGGAGGAAGGCTTTGCCGATGCCTATCTGGCCAAGATACTCGGCCTTTCGGAAACCGCCATCCGCGAACGCCGCACCCGGGCCGGGATTGTCGAGGGCTGGCATGCGGTGCCGGTCAGCGGCGTCGAAAACTCGGCCTACTACTATTCGAGCTACCACGGACCGGACACGGTGGAGGTCTCCACCAACCCCGACAAGGTGATGATCCTCGGCGGCGGTCCCAACCGAATCGGCCAGGGCATCGAATTCGACTACTGCTGCGTCCATGCCGCCTTCGCCCTCCGCGACCTGGGCTACGAGACCGTGATGGTCAACTGCAACCCGGAAACGGTCTCCACCGACTACGACACCTCCGACAGGCTGTATTTCGAACCTTTGACCACCGAGGACGTGCTGCAAATCTATCAGAAGGAACGGCCCAAGGGGATCATCTGCCAGTTCGGCGGCCAGACGCCGCTGAACATCGCCCGCCAGTTGGAGGAGGCCGGAGTGACCGTTCTCGGCACGCCGCCGGCGGTGATCGACCTGGCCGAGGACCGCGACCAGTTCAACCGGATGATGGAAAAACTGAACATTCCCATGGCGGCAGGCGGCATGGCCACGGACGTCGCCGAGGCGGTGGCCATTGCCGGCCGCATCGGCTATCCGCTCATGGTGCGGCCCTCCTACGTGCTCGGCGGCCGGGGTATGGAGATCGTCTATGACGAGCCGATGCTGCGCGACTATATGGCAGCGGC
>JAUWAH010000272.1 GCA_030602145.1 Desulfobulbus sp. | reverse complement strand
CCGGCTGGATGGTGCCGCCGATGGTGTTCACCTTGATCTGGTTGATGGTGCCGCGCACAGGTGAGCGCACGGCGGTGCGCTGGAGGCGGTCCATCAGGGCTTCGGCGTTGGCGCTTAAGGACTCGAGCTTGGCGTAGGCCTCGTTCAGTTCACTTCGGGCGCTGTTGGCAAAGGCAAGCTGCTCTCCCTCCATCGCCTTCTTGGCCTCGGCGATCTTCGACTCCACCTTGGGAATGGCCAGCCGGGTGGCTTCGATGTTGCCGTTCATCTCGCTGGATTGGCGTTGGAGGCGCAGCACCTCGACTTCCGAGACCGCCCCCTGGGCAACCAGCGGTTTGGTCATCCCAAGCTCCCGTTGGAGCAGGCCGGCGGTACGGGTCAGTTCCGTTAAACGCGAGCGCAGTTCAGCCAGTTCCTGCCTGCGTTGGGTGTGCTGTTCCTGGAGGATCTGCAGCTTGGCGGCCAACTGTTCCTTCCGCGAGGCGTACAATTTCTGTTCGCGTGCGCCCAACTCCGGTTTTTCCTTGGCAACCTCGTCGGGCACGGTGAACGGACTATCGCGCACCTCGGCCTCCAGCCGGGCAATCTGGGCCTTGAGGGCCAGGTATCCGATCCGGCTTTCCTGATAGGGAGCGGAAAACCTGGTCTTGTCGATTTCAAGCAGCAACTGGTCCTTTTCGACGATGTCGCCGACACGAACCAGCAGCTTGTCGAGGATGCCGCCCTCGAGATTTTGCACCACCTGGATCTGCTGGGAGGGAATGACCTTGCCGTCACCGCGGGTCACCTCGTCGATCTCCGCCCAGGCGGCCCAGACGATGAACAAGAGGAAGAACAGCGCGGTCAACCAGATGATCAGCCGACCACCCCGGGGGTTCTGGAGCAGAAGTGTGGTCCGGATGTCGGTGGCCAGGTCGGGATCGGCGGTCGGCAGGCGGCGGAAAAGGCCACCGTTTGCGGCTGGTTTGGGGGTCTGTTCGGATTGCTCGTTCATCGCGCGCCTGCCTGGAAGTGAATCTGGCCGCTTTTCATGGCGGTCAGGACCTGATCCCGTGGGCCGTCGGCGACCACCATGCCGTTGTCGATGAGGACCAGCCGGTCGACCAGATCGAGCAGGGAGCCCCGATGGGTGATCAGGACAAGGGTCTTGCCCGGCAGCAGGGTGGTCAGGTTGTGCTTGAGCCGGGTCTCGGAGCGGTTGTCCATGGAGTTGCTCGGTTCGTCGAACACCAGGATCGGCGGGTCATGGAGCAGGGCCCGGGCGATGGCCACGCTCTGCCGCTGGCCTCCTGAGAGGCCCCGGCCCTGTTCGCCGATCTCCAGATCGAACCCCTGGGGATGCCTGCCGATGAATTCGTCGGCTCCGGAGAGTTCGGCCGCCCTGAGGATCAGGGCATCGTCAACCTCCGGACTGCCGAGGACGATGTTGTCACGGATGGTGCCATGGAACAGGGTGATCTCCTGAGGCACGTAGCCGATGAAGCGACGCAATTCGGCCGGATCGATCTGGCGGATGTCGGTGTCGTCGAGGGTGACCATGCCGGAGGTGGGCTCATAGAGACCGAGCAGCAGTTTGCCCAGGGTGGTCTTGCCGGAGCCGATGGGGCCGATGAGCGCCACCCGCTCGCCGGGTTCGATGGTCAGGGTGACGTTCTTGAGCGCCAGACCGGCCTGGTCAGGATAGCGGAAATCGACCTGGGCAAGACCGATCTTACCCCTGCACTCGCCACGGAGCAGGAAGGCCCGTTCCGGTGGACGTTCCACCGGCAGGGCCATGATGGCGTTGAGTTCGGTGAGGGCGACCCTGGCCTGGTGGTAGCGGGTGGCGAGATTGACCACCTGGGACATGGGCGCTATGGCCTGCCGGCTTAAAATGAGCAGGGCGATGATTCCGCCCGGGGTCAGCGCGGCGGCTTCGATCCTGTAGACCCCGGCAATGATCGTCGCCACCGTGGTCAGGTTCATGATAAAATCGGAAAAGTGGGTGACCGAGGCGGCAAAGAGCCGGGAACGGCCGCTCCATGTGGCGATGAAGCTGACCGCCTCTTCCCAGGCGCGCTGGATCTGGCCTTCCGCGCCCAGCATCTTGACGGTCTCGATGCCCGCCAACCCTTCCACCAGGACGGCATTCTTCTGGGCCGAGGCCTGAAAGGATTCCTCGACTGCCCGGCGGAGCGGGGCCTGCACCGCCAGGGCGAACAGGGCCATCAGCACCACGGCGCTGAGATGGATGAAGACGATCGGGCCGCCCAGATACCAGACGGCGGCCAGTGCCAGGACCATGAAGGGCAGGTCGATGAGGGCGGTGATCGAAAAGGAGGTGATGAAATCGCGGATCGATTCGAACTGCTGAATTTTTTTGGCGAAGGCTCCCACCGATTTCGGCCGGACTTCGAGCCGCAGGCCGAGCACCTTGGCCAGCAGGGCCGCCGAGATCCGCAGATTGGCCTTCTTGCCGGCCTCGTCGATGAAATGGCCGCGCAGCCCCTTCAGCAGCAGGTTGAACACATAGACCACGCCAATGCCGAGGCCGAGCACCCACAGGGTTTCGAAGGCCAGGTTGGGGATGACCCGGTCATAGACGTTCATGGTGAAGAACGGACCGGTGAGGGCAAAGACGTTGATCAAAAACGAGGCCAACAGCACGTCCCGGTATATGCGCCAGGAGGAGAACAGCGGGCTCCAGAACCAGTGCCTGCCGGTGGAGCGCATGGGCTGGTCGAGGTGCCGATCCTTGCGGAAGACGGGGCGGACAAAAAAAGTGTAGCCGCTGTAGAGGTGTTCCAGTTCGGCCAGGGGGAGTGTTGTTTCCCCCAGGCCGGTTGCCGGCAGGAGCACGGTGGCCTGCTGCTGTGGATGATCGATGGCCGCCAGCAGGCAGGCCTGGCCATCGTTGAGGAGGAGGACCGCCGGCAGCTCCAGGCCGGTCATCCGTCCCAGGGGCCGTTGCAGCAGCCGGGCGGTCAGTCCGGCTCGCTCGGCGGCGCGGGGAAAGAGTTCCACTGTCAGACGGTTGTCGACCAGCGGCAACCCGGCCCGCAGTCCGGTGCGGGACACCGGTAGGTGATGGAGCTTGCCGAGCAGGAGCAGACAATCGGTCAATGGGTCGTCAACGGCTTCTTGGCCGGGCGAGGGTTGCCGTTTGTCGTCGGCTGGTGGGGTAGCTGGTTCTGTCATGGCTGTGGGCACAGTCCGGTTGTGGAGCGATCGATGCATGTGGTATAGGAGTGTAGCACAAGAAAAACTTCTGCAACAAGGAATTCAGCGGAGTCGCCCATGCTGTACATCGAACGGGACGCCGACGGCGCCATTGTCGCCATTCGTAGAGCCGATACGCCGGATCCGGACAGCGAACCGGTCTCACTGATGGATGACGAAGTCCTCGCTTTCCTGGCCGCCACCGGAGAGAGACAATCGCTGTCCCATCTGCTGATGGCCTCGGATGGATCCATGGTTCGGGTCCTGGAAGACCTGATCGATTTGCTCATTGCCAAAAACATCATCCTGTTCACCGACCTGCCGCCGGCGGCAAGGGACAAGATCCTGGGTCGCAAACGGCTCCGTGCCCGCCTTGCCGATGACCAGCTGATGGTCGACGACATTCTCTGAGCGCCATATCCCATCAGTCGTGCAACGGTTCGGGGTGACCCAGGTAAAATCCCTGGACCGCGTCGATCGGCAGGGTGGTCACCGTCTGCCACTGCCTTTCGGTTTCGACACCTTCGACAATCACCCGGATGTCCAGGCTGTGGGCCGCCGCGCAGAGGCTGCTGACCAGGAAATGGCTGTCGCTCTGGTCGTCGTGCAGTTCGTTGATGATTGCCCGATCGATCTTGACATAATCCGGCAGCAGCGATTTCAGGTAGCCGAAGCGGGTCAATCCCTGGCCGAAATGATCGATGCCGAGTCCGTGCCCCAAGGGTCTGATCGCCTCGGCAAAGGATTTGATTGCCTGGAGATGGCGCATGGCGCGGAATTCGGGAAATTCGACTTGCAGCGACAGGCCGTTTGCAGCGCATTGGTGCAGCCGTTCCAGGGCCCAGGCAGCGAAGGCCGTATCGGTCAGGGAAATCGGCGAAAGGTTGATCGTCAGCCGGTGCCTGGCGAGGACGGACGGCGGCAGGGAAAAGAGGCGTTCCAGGATCATCCGGTCAAAGGCGGCCGCCAGCCCCAGTTGTTCGACGGCGGGCAGGAAGATCTCCGCCGATCGAGGCCGGCCGCCCTGGTCGATCACCCGGGTGAGGATTTCAAGCTGGACGACCTCCTGCCGGTCGGCGCGACTGACCGTGGGCTGGGCATAGAGCACGATGGAGCGATTGGCGATGATCTCCTCGAGCAGCGGCTTCCATTCGGTCTTGCCCACAGGTTTTTCTTCGGTTGCAACGGCGGCGGGCAGGACCATCGGTTTGCCGTCGTTCTGGTAGCGGGCCGCGGCCAGGGCACTGTCGGCCCGGGTGAGCAGTTCGCCCAGATCGATCGGTTGCTCGTAGGCCACGCCGCCGCTGGAAACGGTCTGCTCCCCCC
>JAUWAH010000160.1 GCA_030602145.1 Desulfobulbus sp. | reverse complement strand
GTCCTTTCCGATCAGGGACAAGCGGCTTTTTTTTTGGGGGAAAGAGACCATGGAAATCATTGTCAACGGGGTTTCGGAAACCCATGTTCCCTGCACCATCGCCGAACTGGCAGCGAGCAAGGGATTGGCAACTGCGGGGCTGGTGGTGGAATTGAACCAGCAGATCATCAAAGAGGAGCAGTGGCCGCAGGTCCGTCTCCAGGCGGGCGATCGGCTGGAACTGCTCAGTTTTGTCGGCGGAGGCTGAACCATGAAGGACGACGCGTTGCACTTGGGTGGGATACGGTTCACCAACCGGTTGTTTACCGGTACCGGCAAATTCGCCGCCAATGCCCAGATCCCCGGCATGCTGGCCGCCAGCGGCTCGCAGATGATCACCGTGGCCCTGCGGCGGATCGACGCCCAGGCCAAGCAGGAGAACATTCTCGAATTCATTCCCAAGGAGGTGACGCTGCTGCCCAACACCTCGGGGGCACGGAACGCCGAGCAGGCGGTGCGGGTCGCCCGAATCGCCCGGGAGGCCGGTTGCGGCGATTTCATCAAGATCGAGGTGATCACCGACATGAAGTACCTGATGCCGGACAATTGGGAAACCCTCAGGGCCACCGAAATCCTGGCCAAGGAAGGTTTTGTGGTGCTCCCCTATGTCCTGCCCGATCTGCCCCTGGCCAAGCGACTGGAAAACGCAGGCGCAGCGGCGGTGATGCCGCTGGGCGCACCCATCGGCACCAACCGGGGGCTTGAGACCAAACCCCTGATCGAATTGCTGATCGAAAACTGCACCGTACCCATCGTCGTCGATGCCGGCATCGGCCGACCCTCCCATGCCGCCGCCGCCATGGAGATGGGGGCCGACGCGGTGCTGGTGAACACTGCCATTGCCACCGCCGCTGATCCGGAGGCCATGGGACGGGCCTTTGATCTGGCGGTCAAGGCCGGCCGGACCGCCTACCTGGCCCACATGGCGGAAGAATCGGCCCTGGCCCGGGCCTCCTCGCCGCTCACCGGCTTTCTCGACGACTAGCCGTCACGGCAGGGAGTACAGACCATGTCCGTTTTTCCGACCATCGAGCAGTATCAATCGTTCGATTTCGACCGCTTCTTCGCCGAGGTGACCGATGCGGCCATTGAGCGGGCCCTGACCAGGGAGAAGCCCGGCCCCTTGGACTTCCTCGCCCTGCTCAGTCCCAGGGCCATGGACCACTTGGAGGCCATGGCCCGCAAGGCCCATCGGTTGACCGTGCAGTATTTCGGCCGCACCATCCAGATGTTCATCCCGCTCTACATCTCCAACCACTGCACCAACCACTGCGCCTACTGCGGTTTCAACCACAACAACCCAATCCTGCGCCGCAAGCTGACCCTCGACGAGATCGAGACCGAGGCCAGGGCCATTGCCCGGACCGGCATGCAGCATGTGCTCTTTCTCACCGGCGAGGCGCCTCAGTTGACGCCTATGGAGTACCTGGTGGATGCGGCCCGGTTGCTGAAACGGTATTTCGCCTCGGTGGCCATCGAGGTCTACCCCCTGGCGGTGGACGAGTACCGGCAACTCTGCGAGGCCGGGGTCGACGGCATGACCCTGTTCCAGGAGACCTACAACCAGGAAGTTTACCGTCGGGTCCATCCTGCCGGCCGCAAACGGGACTATCACTGGCGGCTCAATGCTCCCGAACGGGCCGCCCTGGGCGGCATGCGAGTGGTCAACATCGGGCCGCTGCTCGGTTTGGCCGAACCGCGTCGTGAGATCTTTTTCACCGGACTGCATGGCCGCTACCTGGATAACACCTTCCTCGAAACCGAGGTGGCCGTTTCCCTGCCGCGTTTCAACGAGGCCGAGGGGGCCTTTCAACCCGATTACCTGGTGGACGACAAGACCTTTGTCCAGTTCATGACCGCGCTGCGCATCTTCCTGCCCCGGGCTGGATTGACCATCTCCACCCGGGAAAACGCCGCCTTCCGCGATCGGATCCTACCGCTGGGCGCGACCCGCTACTCCGCCGGTTCCAGTACCGGGGTCGGCGGCTACACCGAGATCCGGGTGGAGCAGACCCCGCAGTTCGAAATCACCGATGATCGCAGCGTCGAGGAGGTGGCCGCGGCCATTGCCGCCCACGGCTATCAGCCGGTCTACAAGGATTGGGACAACATCGGATGAAGATCGGTATTGCCGGCGTGGGCGGCATCGGTTCCAACGTGGCGGTCAACCTGGTGCGCAGCGGGGTTGATTGGTTGAAGATCGTCGATTTCGACCGGGTGGACGCCACCAACCTCAACCGCCAGTTCTATTTTCATGATCAGATCGGCCGACTCAAGGTGGAGGCCCTGACCGAGAACCTGGGCCGCATCCGGCCGGGCCTGCGGATCGAGGCCGTTGCCGCCCGGATCGACGCAGGCAACTGCCGTTCCCTTCTCGCCGACTGCGACCTCGTCGTCGAAGGGTTCGACCGTCGGACCGACAAAAAGATGCTGCTGGAAACCTTCGGCTCGGACCGGATCGTGATCTCGGCCTGCGGCATTGCCGGCAGCGACCTGGACACCATCGCTACCCGACGGCTCGCGACCTGCTTCATTGTCGGCGATTTCGTCACCGACTGCGCCGACGCACCCCTGTTCGCGCACAAGGTTGCCACGGTCGCCAACCGAATGAGCGCCATCATCCTGCACCACCGAGGAACCAACCATGACCCGACAAACCGTTAAACCCGCCTTTCCCGCCGGTATCTACGGCATCACCGCCGAGAAATTCTCGGTCGGACGCTCGAACATCGAGGTGGCGCGCCGGATGATCGAAGGCGGCATCCGCATTATCCAGTACCGTGAGAAACGTCCACAGAAAAGCTTTGCCCAGATGCTGGAGGAGTGCCGGGCCATCCGCGCCCTCACCCGCGAGGCCGGAGTCCTGTTCGTCATCAACGACTACCCGGATCTTGCCCTTTTGGTCGATGCCGACGGCGTCCATGTCGGCCAGGATGACTTTCCGGTACCCGAGGTGCGACGGCTGATCGGCCCGAACAAGCTGATTGGCCTCTCCACCCACGGTCCCGAACAGGCGGCTGCCGCAGTCGAGGCGGGAGCCGATTACATCGGAGTCGGACCGATCTTCACCACCCAGACCAAAGAGGATGTCTGTGCGCCGGTGGGACTCGGCTACCTCGACCATGTGGTCCGCACATGCCCTCTGCCCTTTGTTGCCATCGGCGGCATCAAGGAGCACAACATCGGCGAGGTGATGGCGCTTGGGGCCAAAACCATCTGCCTGGTCACCGAGATCGTCGGCGCCGAGGATATCGCCGCCACTGCGCGCCGGCTGCAAGCGGCCTGTCGCTGAACCGTTTTCCCAACACCTTCCTATCAGGAGCCACCCGACATGACCTACCCGACCCAGATGGCCGCCGCCCGCCAGGGCATCCTTACCCCACAGATGCGCCAAGTACTGGCCGACGAAAAGATCCATGAAGCCGATCTCCTCGCCCGGATGGCGGAGGGCCGGATCGTCATCCCGGCCAACCGCAACCATGTCAACCTGATGGCCAAGGGGATCGGTACCGGCCTGACCACCAAGATCAACGTCAACCTCGGCGTCTCCGAGGACTGCTGCAACGTCGAGGCCGAGCTGAACAAGGTCCGGCGTTCCATTGAGTTGAAGGCGGACGCCATCATGGATCTGAGTACCTTCGGCGACACCCGCACCTTCCGGCGGCGGACGGTGGAGATCTGCCCGGTGATGATCGGCACCGTCCCGGTCTACGACGCCGTGGCCCGCTACGGCAAGGAGGTCGCCGCCATCACGGTGGACGATTTCTTCGACGTGGTGCGGATGCATGCCGAGGACGGGGTCGATTTCATGACCATCCACGCCGGCCTGACCCGGACGGCGGTGGAACGGCTGCGCACCAACCCGCGGCTCACCCATGTGGTCAGCCGGGGCGGTTCCCTGCTGCTCGACTGGATGACCACCAATGACCTTGAGAATCCCTTCTACGAGCATTTCGACCGGCTGCTCGACCTCTGCCGCCAGTACGACGTCACCCTGAGCCTGGGCGATGGCCTGCGGCCCGGCAGTCTGCGCGACGCCACCGACGCCGCCCAGATCCAGGAACTGATCATCCTGGGCGAGTTGACCAAACGGTGCTGGCAGGCCGACGTCCAGGTGATGATCGAGGGACCGGGTCATGTGCCGCTCAACGAGGTGGTGGCCAATATGCAGTTGGAGAAGAAACTCTGCCATGGCGCGCCGTTCTACGTGCTCGGACCGATCGTCACCGACGTGGCCCCCGGCTACGACCATATCACCTCGGCCATCGGCGGGGCTCTGGCCGCCGCCTCCGGCGCTGATTTCCTCTGCTACGTTACCCCGGCCGAGCATCTGCGGCTGCCGGATGCCGACGACATGAAAGAGGGAATCATCGCCTCGCGCATCGCCGCCCACGCCGCCGATGTGGCCAAGGGCATCCCCGGCGCCATCGACTGGGACAACGCCATGAGCCAGGCACGCAAGGACCTGGACTGGGAACGGATGTTCTCGCTGGCCATGGACCCGGAGAAGGCCAAGGCCTACCGCGCCTCCTCCAAGCCCATCGACCAGGAGGTCTGCACCATGTGCGGCGATCTCTGCGCGGTCAAGCGCAGCCGCAAGATCCTGGAAGGCAGATAACCAGCATGGCCGGTCCGGATTGGCCGGCCACGACAACTCCTTCGGTAAAGCTTCAGGCGATGGCGCATAAACGTCATCGCCTGTTTTTACCCCATATGACAGCGCTGCAAGGGTGACCGCTGCCAGACCTGTCAGCAATCCACCACCCGCAGCCTCCCCCCATCCGGCGAGGCTTCCTCCCAAATATCGGTGCACAGTCCGAGAAGTTCCTTATCCGCAACGAGGAAACATTGGGCCGTGGCCGAGCAGTTGCGCAGCACCCGAAGCAGAGCAACCCGATCCGGCCGGGACAGGTCGATTGCCGTGGTATCGATCAACAGGATGGGCGGATCACCCAGAATCGCCCTGTGCAAGGCAATCATCCCGGCCAGCAGCATTTCAACGGTCTGGATCGATCCCGATGCAGCCGAGGGCAGCGGCCGCCCGTTGCCGACCCGATGCAGCCGCACCGTTTCCCCTGCCGTCTGCATCCGCATCGATGCCGCCCACGGTTCAGCGGCCAGAACTGCATTGGCCCGGAGGATGGTCTCATTCAGGGTGGCGGGGACGGGTACCTGGGCCTGAAGGCGGTCGATGAGCCCGGCATAGAGCGGCCCCTGGGTCTCCGGTTCCAGGGCTTGACGCCACTGTTCCTCGTCAAGCAGGGAGAGAAAAAGCGGCAGGCGGGCGAAGACCAGGTCCTTGGCCAGACGGAAGCGGCGTGCCCGGTCGACCAGGTGCAGACAGTCCTCGATCCCGGCCCGCTGCGATTCGGGCAGCAGGGACCGCAGTGTGCGTATTTGCGCCGTCAGCCGATCGGCTGCCTCTCCCTTGATTCGGTCGCCGGGTCGCCAATTGCCCAATGCGGCACGGAGGTCGCTCGCCGCTTCCCCTTCTTCGCCGTCCATGATCGCCAAGAAGGGTTCGATCAGGGGGGCGACCTCGCTCCACCGGGCCGTCCCCGACAATTCGACAAAATTCATCCACCGGCTGTAATCCCGGCGGCGGCCCACCTCGATCCAGTTGGTTTCGTACAAAAGCGGGTCCACACCGGCCAGGGTCTCGATCATCCGGGCCGAGGCGGCAAAGATCGCTATTGCCGCTGTTTTTTTGGCAGCAATGATCCTCCGGCGATGGGGATGTCCGGTGATGAAGCTTGGCAACCCCTGGTACGGATCAACCTCGTCGCACCGATACGGGGGGTTGATGGTCTGGAGCATTCCCAGAAGGGCAGCCGCCCTCCCGGGATGGGTCGTCCGCAGCATATTCAACCCCGGCCCCACCTCCAGCCAGGGTGAGTCGTCCAGCACCGGGTGGCCGATGATGCGCAGTTTGATCAGATCCATAATTAGCCCGTCTTTCGGCCGCCGGGC
>JAUWAH010000262.1 GCA_030602145.1 Desulfobulbus sp. | reverse complement strand
CCTCAATATTGTCGTTGTTTCCACCGGGGCGATGAAATATGGCCTGATTGTCGATCGTCTGCACGACTCCGAGGAAATCGTCATCAAACCCTTGGGCCGGCACCTTCAACAGTGCCAGGGATATGCCGGTGCCACCATCATGGGCGACGGCCGGATCGCCCTCATCCTCGATGTCTCCAACATTGCCCGCATGGCCGGCCTGACCTCGCTGGACGGATCGGAACGGGCCGCCGAACTCGCCGAGGCAGCCAAGGAATCCATCACCAAAACCCGCGACAAGCAATCCCTGCTCACCTTTTTCAGTTCCGCCATCGAACAGTTCGGGGTGCCGCTCAATCAGGTTGAACGGGTCGAGAAAATCAAACGTCAGGATATCGAAGAGATCGGCGGTCGCCGGGTCATGCAGTATCGGGGTGGCAGCTTGCCGCTGATCAGTATTGACGAGGTGGCCTCGGTACAGCCTCTCGACGATCGTGACGACCTGCTGGTAATCGTCTTTCACCTTGCCGGCAAGGATATCGGCCTGCTGGCTATCGGCCCGGTTGACGCCATTGAGATTTCAGCCGATATCGACGATGTCACCCTCAAGCAGCCCGGCATCATGGGATCGGCGATCATCGCCGGCCGTACCACCATGCTGGTCAATATCTTCGAGATAACGCAGATCTCCAATCCACAATGGTTTGAAGATCACGCTGCCTATGCCGAGATCGGTGCGACCGATGACCAGGTCCCTACCATTCTGATCGTCGAGGATTCGAACTTCTTCCGCAATCAGGTCAAGGGCTATATGGAGGAAGCCGGCTTCAATGTGCTTGAAGCCGAAGACGGTAGGGTTGCCTGGGGAATCCTGGAGCAGCAGGCCGATGAAATCACCATGGTGGTGACGGACATCGAGATGCCCAACATGGATGGCTTCACGCTGACGGAAAAAATCAAGAATGACAGCAGATTTTGTAACTTTCCGGTCATCGCCCTGACCACCCTGGCCGCCGATGAGGACATTGCCCGCGGCAAGGCGGTGGGAATTGATGAATATCATATCAAACTGGACAAGGAACGGTTGATGGAGAGCGTCCACCGCTATGCCAAGGCGGCCATGGCGGTATAACGTACGATCATCGTCACAAAGGAAATTTATCAATCGATATGAAACGTACTGCCATCGGCATCAAATGGAAAATCCTGCTCCTGGCCCTTCTCGGACCAGTGGTGATCGCGACTCTTTTGGCTTGGCAACGGATCGACGACATTCGCTCCGGCGCGGAACAGGCCATCGTTTCCAAAAGCGCGGGCATCGTTCTGATGGCTGAAGCCACCCGCGACGAGATGGCCAAGAAACTCCAGAGCGGTGTACTCAAACCCTTTGATCAATTGAACGCCACCAATATCCTTGAGGCGGTTCCGGTGGTGACCGCCATGCAGGTCGCTTCGGCCAAGGCCAAGGAGGCAGGCTACACCTTTCGTGCGCCGAAAAACAGGCCTCGCAATCCGAATAACACGCCCACCGATCTAGAAAAGCAGGTCCTAGCCGAATTTGCCAGCGGCACACTTCAGGAAAAGGTCATCATTGAAGACGACCAGATCCGCTATTTCCGACCGGTTCGGCTCACCGCCGATTGTCTTTACTGCCATGGCGATCCGGCGGGCAGCAAGGATGCCGTCGGCGGTACCAAGGAAGGTTGGCGCGAAGGCGATATCCACGGCGCATTCGAAATCATCAGTTCTCTTGAAGAAACCAACAGGGCGGTGGCCAAGGCACGCTGGCATGTGGTGCTATCGGTCATGGGGATCTTGGCCGTTATCGGAGCGATCTGCATGTACCTGCTGCAGAGCGGGGTCATCACCCCACTGCGGGAGGCGAAGGGTTTCATCGAAACCATCGCCGACGGAGATCTGCGTGGCAGCATGACCCCACGCTCACGGGATGAGATCGGCAGCATGGTTACCCAGTTGAGCACCATGACCGGCAGACTCAATGCCATGATCAGGGAAATTTCCACCGCCGGCGACTCCCTTTTTGGCGCCTCGGGTAAACTGGGAACCTCCGCCGATGAGTTTGCCGCCACGGCGAAGGACACCGCAGATCGAACCCATTCGGTTGCCGCCGCAGCCGAGGAGATGAGTGCCAACATGTCAACGGTCGCCGCCGCCACCGAGCAGGCGGCAACCAACATCAGCCTGGTCGCCACCGCCACCGAGGAAATGACCTCCACCATCAACGGCATAGTCAAGGCCACCGAAAAAGCCCAGACTATCACCAAGACAGCGGTCCAGGAAGCCGGCTCCGCCTCACAGAAAGTTGACGAACTCGGCCGGGCAGCCATCGAAATCGGCAAGGTCACCGAGGCCATCACCGAAATTTCCGAACAGACCAACCTGTTGGCCCTCAACGCCACCATCGAGGCAGCCCGAGCCGGTGAGGCCGGCAAAGGGTTTGCCGTGGTGGCCAATGAAATCAAGGAGTTGGCCAAGCAGACCGCCGTGGCCACCGGTGAAATCAAGAACCGGGTCGCCTCCATCCAGGGCTCCACGGAGGCCACGGTCAAGCAGATTCAGCAGATCACCCAGGTGATCAACGAAGTCAACGCCATTGTCGACTCAATCGTCACCGCTGTGGATGAACAATCGGCCACCACCAAGGAGATTGCTGAGAATATCAACCAGGCGTCCATCGGCATCCAGGAGGTCACGGAAAACGTTGCCCAGGTTTCAACGGTTTCAAGCAGCGTTGCCCAGGATATCGCCGAAGTCAGTCAGGCCGCCGGCTCGATATCCAAGGGCAGCGCCGCCGTCAAGAGCAACGCCGTCGAACTGACCGGCATGGCCGAGCAACTCAAGAAACTGGTGAATCATTTCAAAATTTAATCGGGCTTCCGGGAAACAATCTTCCGGGCACTCTCTTTCCACAAGTTGGAGCGATCGAATGGCAGAAGCAAGCAACGCGACCAAGAGCATCATCGAACTGGCGACCTTTTATGTCGGCCATGCGCTCTGTGGCATGGATATACTCAAGGTCCAGGAAATCAACAAACTCATGGAGATGACCAAGGTTCCCCAGGCACCGGACTATATGGTCGGCATCCTCAATCTCCGCGGCCAGATCGTCACCATCATCGACCTGGGACAGAAGCTTGGCCTGGGGCGGGTCGAGATAACCAACGAATCACGCAATATCATCATTAACGCACCAGGAGAGCATGTGGGGCTGCTGGTCAGCAAGATCAGCGATGTGGTCATGGCCGATCCCGACAGAATCGAACCGGCGCCCGCCAACATGAGCGGCGTTCAGGGTGGTTTTTTCACCGGTGTTTATAAAACCGAGAACAAGCTGATCGGCATTCTGGATATCAAGGAAGTGCTGCGGATCGAATCGGACAACCTGAGCCGGGGACTTGAGCGATAATCGCTTCGCTGCACCTCACCTTTTATCCCCTGCTTACGGATCCATCATGCTTGGAAAGAACATCAGAGTCCTGGTGGTGGATGACACCATCGTCTACCGAAAGGCGGTCAGCGACATCCTGGCCGAAATGCCCGGGGTCGAGGTGGTGGGTGTCGCCCATAACGGCAAGATTGCGGTTTCAAAAATTCAGACACTCAAGCCGGATCTTCTCACCCTGGACATCGAAATGCCGGAGATGAACGGCATCGAGGTCCTCCAGCATCTGCAACAACACGCACCCCAGATCTCGGCCATCATGGTTTCCACCCTGACCAGCGAAGGCGGTGACATGACCATGCGTGCCTTGGAACTGGGTGCCTACGATTTCATCCTTAAACCCAATACGACCAACATCAACGAGAGCAAGCAGCACCTCCGCACCCTGTTGACCCCGCTCATCAAGGCCTTTCAAACCGGCAGGACCACCGTCGGTTCCATGCAGGCCACCGCTCGAAGCACGATCGCCGCCCGCAGACCCCTGCCAACACCTCGACCACCGATCGGAGGCGCTTCGCCCAGGCCAGGCGTTCATACGAGTGCACCCGTGCGCCGACTGGGCAAATCGGAAATCGTCACCATCGGCATCTCCACCGGCGGCCCCAACGCCTTGGCCCGGATGATGCCCATGCTGCCCGGTGATCTGGGGGTGCCGATCGTCATTGTGCAGCACATGCCGCCGGTGTTCACCAGGTCCTTGGCCAACAGCCTCAACGCCAAATGCGCCTTGACCGTCAAGGAGGCCAAGGATGGGGAACCCTTGCAGGCAAATGTTGCATATATCGCCCCTGGTGGTAAACAGATGAAGCTGGTCGCCTCCGCCGACGGCAGCAATCGCCTCATCCGGCTCACCGACGATCCGCCGGAAAATTCATGCCGCCCCTCAGCCGATTACCTTTTTCGGTCTGTGGCCGATTATTACGTCGGCCGGACCACGGCGGTAATCATGACCGGCATGGGGTCTGACGGAACCAAGGGTCTGCACGTCTTGAAACAAAAGGGGGCACTGATCATCGGGCAAAGCGAAGAAACCTGCGTGGTGTATGGCATGCCCAAGGCCCCGGCTGAACTGGGCCTGACGGATGTGGTGGCGCCCCTCGACAGGATCGCCGCTGAAATTGTCAAGACGGTTAAATAAAGGCATTCTGGAAACGGCGGACCATGTTGAAAATCAC
>JAUWAH010000218.1 GCA_030602145.1 Desulfobulbus sp. | reverse complement strand
CCGTGCTCAATCCTGCCTGAGGCGCGGTACCACGAACGACCGGTTCCACCACCCCCTATCCCGGAGCGATGCCATGCCCCAGACCAAGCGGAAAAAAGAGGCCAGCCCCAAACCCACCCACATTGTCGGCATCGGCGCCTCGGCCGGCGGCCTGGAGGCCATCGAAACCTTCTTCAAGAACATGCCGCCCGACAACAACCTGGCCTTTGTGGTGGTCCAGCACCTGTCGCCGGACTACAAGAGCCTCATGGTCGAGCTGCTCACCAAGAAAACCGAGATGCCGGTGCACCGGGCCGAGGACGGCATGGAGGTCCGGCCGGGCAATGTCTACCTCATCCCGCCCAAGAAAAACCTGACCATTTTCCACGGCAAGCTGCTGCTCAACGACAAGGTCCCCAGCCACGGCGTCAACCTGCCCATCGACATCTTCCTGCGGTCGCTGGCCGAGGACCAGGGCGAGAGGTCCATTGCCATCATCCTGTCCGGGTCGGGCAGCGACGGCACCCGAGGGGTCCGGGCGATCAAGGAAATGGGCGGCATGGTCATGGTCCAGACCGAGGAGAGCGCCAAGTTCGACGGCATGCCCCGGGCCGCCATCGCCACCGGTTTAGCCGATTTTGTCCTGCCGCCGGACGAGATGCCGCCCCAACTGCTCGCCTACATCGCCCACCCGTACGTGTCCGGCCAGAAGCGCGCCGAGTTGCTGCTCAAGGATGCCGACGGCCTCACCCGATTGTTCGCCATCCTCCGGGAAGCCACCAAGGTGGATTTCACCTTTTACAAACCCAGCACCATCACCCGGAGGATCGAGCGCCGCATGTCGGTCAACCAGGTCGGGGACTTCGAGGAGTACGTCCACTACCTGCAGAACTCCCCCGCCGAGGTGATGACGCTCTATCGGGATCTGCTCATCGGCGTCACCAGTTTTTTCCGCGATCCCGATGCCATGGCCGAACTGGAGGACCGGTGGCTGCCGGAATTGTTTCACCGGGTGACCAACCGGGAGATCCGTTTCTGGGTGGCGGGCTGCTCGACCGGCGAGGAGGCCTACACCATCGCCATCATCGCCAAGGAGGTGATGGAGAAGATGGCGATCAGCCGCGACCTGAAAATCTTCGCCACCGACATCGACCGGGATGCCATCGCCGTGGCCAGTGCCGGCGTCTACCCCGAGGGCATCGTCGGCGACCTGACGCCCCGCATCACCGGCAAGTACTTCTACCACAAGGAGGACAAGCTCCAGGTGGCCCGCCACCTCCGGGAGATGGTGGTCTTTGCCCAGCACAACCTGATCAAGGACCCGCCTTTCACCAATATCGACCTGGTCTCCTGCCGCAACCTGCTGATCTACCTGCAGCCGATCCTGCAACGCAAGGCCTTTGAACTCTTCAACTTCTCCCTCAACCCACAGGGGCTCCTCTTTCTCGGCACCAGCGAGACCGTCGGCGACATGGCCGACTGCTTCGAACTACTCCACCAAAAACACAAGCTTTTCCGCTCCAAGGGCAAGACCCAGCTTCTTCAGCGGGAAATCGACATCACCCCCAGGAACGGGGCCTTTCCCGTCGCCACCTTCCCCTATCGGGGCCGCGACCGGCGCCAGGCCGATTCCGAGGGGAACCGACTGATCAAGAGCTACCTCGACCTGGCCGCCCGCCACTACCTTCCCCTGTCGGTGATCGTCAACCAGCGGATGGAGGTCGTCCATATCGTCGGCAAGACCGAAGGGTACTTCACCCTGCCCTCCGGCCCGACCGACCTGGACATCACCAAGCTGGCCCCCAAGAATCTGGTCATTCCCCTGGCCACGGGTATCCAGAAGGCCTTCCGCACCGGCGAAGAAATCACCTACTCCAATGTCCCGCTGCGGGTCAACAACGAAGACCACTCCATCCGCATCCGCATACTCCCCTTCCCCGACCAGAAGGGAGCCGAACCCCTGGTGGTGATCTTTATCGAGGATGTCCGCCACCTACCCGTCAGCGACCACGAAGGCCCCGCCTCCTACGATCTCGGCGAGGAGGCTCAGCAGCGGATCAAGGATCTCGAACAGGAACTGCAATTCGCCCGGGAAAACCTCCAGGCCACCATCGAGGAGCTGGAAACCTCCAATGAAGAGTTGCAGGCCACCAACGAGGAGCTGCTGGCCAGCAACGAAGAGCTGCAATCGACCAACGAGGAGCTGCAATCGACCAACGAGGAACTCTACACGGTCAATGCCGAGCACCAGAACAAGATCATCGAGTTGACCGAACTCAACAACGATGTCGACAACCTGCTCACCAGTTGCCGAATTGGCATCCTCCTGCTGGACGAGGAACTGGAGATCCGGCGGTTCTCGCCGGAAATCATCAACATCTTCCATATCATGGAAAAGGATATTGGCCGGCCGCTCACCCACCTCGCCCACCGGCTCAAGGACTTCGATCCCTTTGCGGCGGTGCGCCTCGTCCAGCAGAACAACCAGCCGATCGAACAGGAACTGCGGGCGGAAATCGGCCGCTGGTACCTGATCCGCATCCTGCCCTACTTCATCGGTCCTTCCGTCTATTCCGGCGTGGTGCTGACCTTCGTGGACGTCACCGAGGCCAGGACCACCAAACACAACCTGGCCGAGAGCCGTAAAATCAGTCGGGAACTCAGCCGCAACTACCCTGTCGGGCTGTTCATCTACCGGGTCGACGACCATGGCCGCTGGCTGCTGGAAAGCTGCAACCCCGAGGCCGAGCGCATGACCGGCGTCACCCAGGAACAGGGCGCCGGCAAGGAGTTCCGCGACATCTGGCCCCAGGCCGAATCGCTCGGCCTGAGCGGTTCCCTGCGGCGGGTGGTGGCCACCGGCGAGTCGTGTCTCCTGGAAAACTTTTTTTTCCGGGACGAGCGGTTCGAGGGTGTCTTCCGCATCCAGGCCTTTCTGCTCCCCGGTAATCGGCTGGCGATCAGCCTTGAGGACATCACCGAGCAGCAGCGCATGCGCCGGGAACTGGAAGCCAGCGAGCAGCGGTATGCGACTCTGTTTCAAACCATGGCCCAGGGGGTGGTTTACCAGGACCAAGAGGGACGGATTGTTTCGGCCAATCCCTCCGCGGAACGGATCCTCGGCTTCAGAACTGACCAACTCATCGGCATGACCTCGACCGATCCCCAATGGCAGGCCCTCGACGAGAAAGGCATGATTCTGCCGCCGGAACAGCACCCTGCCATGGTCGCCCTGCGCACCGGCGAACCGGTTTTCGGCTTCGTCATGGGCATTCGGACAGCCGATGCCGAAAAAACCCGCTGGATTCTGGTCAACGCCACGCCGCAGTTCCATGCCGGCGACAACAAACCTTATCAGGTGTACACCACCTTCGAGGACGTCACCATGCGCTGCAAATTGTTCAGCGATCCCGACGGAAACGCTTGTGGTTAACAGAATTTTACAGTAGGTTGCGTACCACAAAAAAGGAGTGGATCCGGTGTGTTTCGACCGCTGGACCCGCAAGCAGAGTGAGTTGCGTCCACCGTTTTCGGCGGATACCATCCGAGCCGTTTTTGATAGCATTGCAGCATGAGTGACCAGAAGAACCACCACTTGCAGGCCTTGCGTCAGCGGGCGGAGAGCATCCTCGCCTCGAACCAGGACGCAGGCGTCAACGAACAATGGCGCGACGAGTTCAAGCACATCCTCCACGAACTGCACGTCCACCAGATAGAGCTGGAACTGCAGAACGAGGAGTTGCGCACCACCCAGATCGCCCTGGAGGAGAGCCGCGGCCGATTCGTCCAGCTCTACGACAACGCCCCGGTGGGCTATGTGGTGCTCGACAAGGGCGGCGTCATCCATCAGACCAACATCGCCTTCGCCAACATGGTGCACCGGGAACGAAGCCACATCCTCGGCCGGGCCTTTGGCGACTTCATCCATGCCGACGACCGGCCGATCTTTTTTGCCCGCTCCAGGGCCTTTTTCAAGAACCCCGCCGACAAGACCCTGGAACTGCGGCTCAACAGCCGACACGGGACACCCCTGTATGCCAGCCTGCGAGCCTCCCGCCATCTGCACCTTGGCCGGGACATCCCACCGTCCGAAAACGAACTGCTGCTCACCGTCACCAACATCACCGACCGGGTGGCCGCCGAACATGCCCTGATCGCCTCGGAACAGTTCGCCCGTTCAACGGTGGATGCCCTGTCGGCCAACATCGCCATCCTCGACGAGACCGGCCGGATCATCGCCGTCAACCGGGCCTGGAAGGAATTCGCCCGCGGCAACAGCGCCCAGCCCGATTCGATCGGCGAAGGGGCCAACTACCTCACCCTCTGCCAGTCGGTACAGGGCTGCGAAGCGGAGGCGGCCAGGCAGTTCGCCGCCGGCATCCTCAAGGTGCTGCACGGAGAAACGGAGATCTATACCCAGGAGTATACCTGTCATTCCCCCTCGGAACAGCGATGGTTCGTCGGCCGGGTCACCCGCTTTCCGGAGCAGGGCGGCAGACGGGTGGTGGTGGCCCATGAGAACATCACCGAACGTAAGCAACTGGAGGCGGATAATCTTCGCCTGCTTCGCCAGTTGAACCGGAGGGAAAAGGAGGAGAGCCTCGGACGGATGGCCGGCGCCATCGCCCATCATTTCAACAACCTGCTCTTTGTCGTTCTTGGCAGCATCGAACTGGCCCTGGAAAAAGTCAGCGACGATCCGCTGGTGCGACAGTATCTCACCTTTGCCCAGGATGGCACCAACCGGGCGGCGGAAATCAGCGGCAAGATGCTCACCTACCTGGGTCTGACCATGAAGGATAAAAGCCCCATGGACCTCGGCAAGGTTGTCCGTCAGCACCTGCCACTGCTGGAGGCCATGAAGCCCGAGACCGCGACCATCCATGCCGTCTTGCCGGCAAACGGACCACGGATTGTCGCCAATGTCCACCAGGTCGAAGAACTGGTCACCATCCTGGCCGAAAACGGCTGGGAGGCCGGCCACGGCCGGCTCTGCGACATCCGGTTGACCATCTCCACCGCCGGGGCAGCCGATCTCGCCGATACCCACCGTTTTCCCCAGGCCTGGCAGCCGCAGCACCAGAGCTACGCCTGCCTTGAGGTGACCGACAACGGCACCGGGATCGCCCCGGAGCACCTTGAGCAGATTTTCGACCCCTTCTTCTCCAACAAATTCATGGGCCGCGGCATGGGCCTCCCCCTGGTCCTCGGCATTCTCCGCGCCCACAAGGGGTGTGTCACCGTCAGCAGCGAACCCGATC
>JAUWAH010000191.1 GCA_030602145.1 Desulfobulbus sp. | reverse complement strand
CTGCAACCGCTTCTCCATCCGGCCATACCAGAGAGCGACTCCGGCATAGAGAAGCAGGGCTATAACTGCCAGGCGAAGCACAATCGTGGTCACGGTCTTATTTCAACTCCCTCTCCAAGGTTTGCATCTGCATGGCATACTCCTCAAAATGAATGCCCGGATCCATGAGGCCACCCGTTATGGTAAACGGCAAGGCATTCTCTTTGAGTTGCACCCGAAAGGCCTGCAGGGCCACCGCGTTGTCCACCCACTTGAACAGTGCATTCTTCGGATTCAGGACGCCCCGAACCTCGAGCCGATTGAACAAGTCCCCTCCCTGCATGCTGAACTTTCCGGCAAATCGGCCATCAAAGAGGCTCGACAGGATCTCACCCTGCTCCATACTGATAACCCCGTCCCGGCCGTGCAGAAGGACCTTGACCCGTGTAAAGGGCAGGTCGCTGTGCCCGAGAATGGGCTGCTGCAGACCGACGCTTCCCTCATCCACCCTCATCTCGGCCTGAAAGGAGACGAGTTCCCGGGCCGATAGCCGCACATTGCCTTCAAACACCCCGGAAACCGTCCCCTGCATCGCCCGCCCGATTAGATGGTCGAGCACCGGGGCATCGGTCAGCTTGAGATCCTCAACCGTCCCTGTGACCGCGAGCTTCCGTTCCCCTGACAGCCAGTTCACGGTACCGGCCAGATTTCCCCTGCCGATGGCCGAGCTGTAGCGGGCCATCGGACTGCCGGACCTCAGGGACGACAGGAAAAGCGGCTGAACGATCAGGGTGTCCATCCGCAGCAGCCGCGTGCTGTCGTCGTCGGGCTTATACCCTTCGACGACTTCCAGGAGCAGACCACCGGCCAGATCAAGGTGCAGCGCCCCGATCTGCCAGCGTACACCCGGCACGGCCCCATGCAAGGACTGCTCGACAAACCGGCGAATCGCTTCCCGAGGAAAGAGCAGCCACAACAGGATGACGAGCACAGTCAAACCGTAGAGGAGGTAGCCGATCGCGCCTCCCAGCCAGCGGCAGACTTTCCTCAACATAGATACCTCTCCCCTGTCACCGGGGCGGGGAAACGCCGGCCTGATCGACGCTCACCATGAGCAGGGTCACATCAAGGGTACCCGCCTCCTTGGTGTTATCCTGGATGGTGATCTTATCGACGCCAACGAGCCGCTCGGGGGACTCGACCTGTTCGAGGAATCGGACCAGCTTCTCCAGACTGACGGCCTGGAGTTTCATCTCGACCTGACTCTGTTTGAACTGTTCGTTTTCGGTCGCCTCGGACGGCTTCATATAGGCGATCAACTCCTTGACCTCGCTGTCGGCGGCGCTTTGCTCCAAAAAGGAAAAGAGACTGAAGCCGGGCTCCCGGTCGGCCAACGAGGAGACCAGCGCACCGGATTTCCTGTTGATCTTCTGGAACCGTTCCTGGAGCAGCCGCATCTCGGTGACCGCTGTTTCCCGGGTGGCCAACCGCTTGTTGAGCTTGGCCCGGCCGTCGACGAGGGGGAAGACGACGAACTGGAGCAGGCCAAAGACGAGCAGGGCTGCGGCACCAATGGCCACGGCGATTTTTTCGCGCTGATTGAGCTGCTTCATAGGCCCTCAAGCTGCAACTGGACTTCGAAACGGATGGCACCGCTTCTCTGCTCCTTATCCGCCGTTGCCGAAATGATCTGCACCGATTTGTACCTGGCGGAGGCCGCCAAGCTGTTCTTGATGATCTGCACCGAATTGAAGGTATCGGTAACTCCTTTGATCACCACCGCTTCGCGATCGATGGCCAGGCGGTTGACCCGGAGGGCCACCGAGGCGGGAATACGGGCGGAGATGTCGGCCAACAACCCGAGGGTTCGCTTGTCCTGGTACAGGGAAAGAGCCGGTGCGGCAGGCCCCTGGGCTGATTTAAGCCGCGCCTGCATCTCAATATAGGGGTCGCGCACCTTGGTCGCCTCCGGAAATGTTGCCGCGAAGATCGCCGCCATCTCCTCACCCAGAGCTTTGTCCCGCTGGTTCAGGCGGTGGAAATCGTACCACAGGAAGACGAAGAAACATATCCCCAAGAACGCGGCGGCACCCATGGCAACCCGCAGATGCTTCCTTGAGCGGAACAGGGGTCGCTTTTTAGCCAACTCGCCTGTGCGGAAATTGACCTCCGCCCGTTTGTACCCCTGCATGGCCAGGGCCAGTGCCCGGTCGAAATGGTGCTCCCGCCAGAGGACCTCTTCGGGCGGAGGCAATACCACATTGACGGCCGTGGGCAGATCGACCACCTCGACCGGCAGACCGGAGGCGGCGGTCACCGTTTCGGACAGCAGGGACATGCCGGCAAGCGGTCCGACCAGGACCACCCGTTCCGGTTTGCCTTCCACGCCACTGTCCATCCGGTAATAGTCGAGGCTTCGCATGATCAGGCTGCTGAACAGGTGGAAGCATTCCCCGGCGGCCACAGGATCGGTGACCACGACCTCATCTTCCCGCCACTGAAACGGAGGATGCAGGACCATTTGTTCAGGGTAGACGAGACGGCGGTAAAACATCGCCTGTCCGTTCAGGACCAGGGCCATGGTGCTGGAATGCAGATCGGCGTGAACCAGGACAAAATTGGGCTGATTCTTGCCGGCACGTGCTATCTGGGCAACAAGCGGCACCATGGCCGGCGTGACTACATCGGGATCGACCGCACTTCGGATGCCGGCCAACAGATCGCCCAGCAGGGTTCTGTCCAGCGAGAAGGTAAGTATGGATTTGGAAGCACTATCTTTGGTACAGACACTGTATCTGGTAATCAGGGAGTCGATCGGCGAGAGCACCTGCTCTTCCAGCTCAAACGGCAGCACCTGGGCTATCTTTTTCTGGTCGGTGAACGGCAGGATGAGGTTGCGCACGCTGAACAGGGAAAGGGGGAGGCCGCAGACGCAGTACCCCTCCTGCCACTCAAGCTGGCGATATAGCAGATGGATGGATTCAGCCAGATCACCGCCATCGGCCAGGGGCAGGCTCAGGCAGGCACGCACCTTCAGCATCTTGCGGTGCTGCTCCAGCACCACCCCGGTGATGCGGCTGTCGCTGATGTCGATGCCCAGAGAGTGCATGCCCATGGTGATCGTCTTCAATACCGGCTTGGGGTTACTCCAGCTTCCAGGAAAGCAGGATTTGTCGTTGTTCGTCTTCGCGAAGCAAAACCGCCGTCCCGGTTCGTCTGAACTGATGCATGGCGGCGTCCACCCTGACCTCGAAGAATGTGCCGGCCACGGTCAGCAGAGCGGCATCGAATTCGATCGAACCGGGAAAGCCGCTCACCTGGCGATACCAGGTCGGGTTGGCCAACAATTTGACATTACGCTGATTCTCACGAAAATCAATCAATAATTGTGCCAGCTTCTTATTCATTCCCGGCGACAGGGCTTCCAGGACCGGGGCCGGGGCCGTATTCAGGTTGACGACGCCATCGTCGCCCATGACGGTGATCACGCTGGCCAGAGCGATATGCTGGTCATCACCGTAGAGCAACTCCGGAGTCATGCCCTTGACCAGCAACAGTTCCTCGATATCGGTGACGGAGTTGTTTCGGCACGAATGCGGCGGGACCCTGGTGCGATAAAAGGACTCCTCCGCCCCTCTTTCCCGTTCCTCGTCGTCCTGGTCGACCCAGTCGCCGAGCGCATCGACCAGCGCCTCGGCTTCGGCTTCGCCCCCCACCTTGAACCGACCGGAGAGGAGCAGCCGCAGCCACACCTGCCGGTAGGTCTCCTTGGTCCGATCTGCCAGGGCATTGACCTGCAGCCTACCGCCCAGATCGGTCACCGTGAGCCTGGTTTCGACCTCGCCGGTCACCGCCTTGAGTTTATCCGGACTTAAGGTGGCCCAACCATCATGGATCGAATCCGACTTGTTCTCCTTCAGATCCGCTGCCAGGGCGGCCCGGGCCAGGTTCAACCCGGCCAGGGCCATGGCATCCAGCCTCACCTGTTCGCGCTGGGCGGTTGCCACCGTGACTTGGCGATCAATGGTGATCATCAACTGCACGGTGATGGCCACCAGGAAACTGATGGTCAGCAGGGTAAGCACCAGGGCGATTCCCGACTGATCGCTGCCGATCCGGTCACTGACCATCCGCACTCTCCGCCGGCACCAGCACCCTGGTGCTGAAGGTCTGCACCATGTCCTTGTCCGGATCGATCCAGAATTCCAGGGTACAGTGCACGGCCGCCGGCAAAGCGCCGGCTTTGCCTTCCTCCTTGGCCTGCTCTTCCTCCCCCCAACCGCCAAATTCCTGACCTTCCCGGTCGAAATAGGCAAACCGCACCGCCCGCAAACCGTCGGCAAGCAGAAAGGCAGGATCTGCCGCCTCCTGATTCGTCAATACCTTGACGGTGTCAACGCCGGGAAGAATAAGGGTGTCCTGCCTCGTCAGCCGCAGCATCCGCCGGTCCGCCGGGTCCTCCAGGGCCTGATAGCGAATCAGCGCCCTGCCGGGTTTCTGTTTGTCCGGGTTAAAGATCAGGCGAGCCTGGGAGGCAAACCGCAACTGATCGGCGCGCCGGTCCCTGAGCCCCTTCTTTTCGCCGGTGAACGACACATCGCCGGTGGGCACGGCCGCTGCTAGGTCCTCGGTGATCCGGCGCATGGCCGTTTGGGCGACAAAAAAGATTTCCTCTTGTTTTTCCGTGCTCTCCACCACCCGCAGCGTGGCGGAAAGCGACAGCGTCAGCATGGCCATCACCACCCCCAGCACGGTGATCGCCAAGACCACCTCCAAGAGCGTAAAACCGTGGGCACGCACCCTACCTGTCCTCCCGGGGTTTCTGTTCAGTCCGCTTCATGACGATGGTCCGCACCGTGAAGGTCCTGGTCCGTTCTTGAGCATCCAGAATGGTCAAGTCAACGACCTTCAGCAGGTCACCCGCTCCCTTGATGCCGAGTTCGCCTTCACCGGGTTCATCGACCTCGGTCTTCCAGGAAAAGCCGGGATGCTCCTCTCCGAAATGCCCGGTGCTGCCGACGACCTGATCGTAGTCCTCCCTGTGCAGGTCAGCCACCTTCCACTGGGCAAGCAGGGCTGCCGTGGCATCGAAACGAGAAACTGCGGCAATGGAAACGCTTTGCGCCTGCGCGCCGAGCAGGGTGACCAGGGTGATGGCGATAAGCGCCACCGCGATCATCACCTCCAGCAGGGTAAACCCCTGTTCCCCCTTTGGGGGGGGATTACTGAAAGAGTGTTTGCTTATCCGGCAGGACATGGCCGTCCATGATTCGTACCTGTCCCAAAAAAGGCGACAGCACCAGTGACATCTCCTGGCCGCCTTCCTTGTGCAGGTGGATGATGGTCGGTTCGACATAGCCGTTCTTGCTGAAGCGGATGGCAAAACCATCAAGGGGCCGGGTGGTTCCGTACCATGACCACACATCCCGAACGGACACGGAATCGGCAAGCTGGAGACGGTTTGTGCTCCGCTCGTCCTCCTGTTTGTCCTTGTCCTGCTCCCGCACGGCGACAAAGAGGCGCTCACCGGGCCGATAGCTGAGGAGGTAGGGAACCTGGTGCTGCTGAGCCAACTGGGAGGTCCGGTGGATGAGCCCGACCAGCTTACGGGTACCGACC
>JAUWAH010000316.1 GCA_030602145.1 Desulfobulbus sp. | reverse complement strand
AAGCCCGCGCTGCTGGTCTTCGACAACTACCAGGACGTGCCCGAGGACGCCCCGCTCCACGAGGTCATGCCGCTGGCCCTCTCGCGTATTCCTGCGGGGATCAATGCGATCGTGCTGAGCCGCAACGCCCCGCAGGCCTCGCTGATCCGCTTGCAGGCTAACGGTGAGCTGGACCTGCTCGATTGGCAGGCGTTGCGCCTGACCGGAGAGGAAACCCGCAGCCTGCTTGCCCTGCGCTCCCGCCGCCCCACCCCGAACGAGACCGCCGACCTGCTGCACGCCGCCTGCGACGGCTGGGCTGCCGGGCTCATCCTCTGCTTCGAGGCCGCGGCGCACGAGCACAACCTGCCCGCGCTGACCGACGACCGGCTCTTCGAAAGCACGTTTCGCTACTTCATGCACGAAGTGTTCGCCGATCTGCCACCGGAGACGCAACGTTTTCTCTTGGCCACCGCCCATTTTCCCAAGATGACCGGTGCCATGGCCGAGGAACTGCTGGGCGAGGCCAAAGCCGGAGAGATGTTGCGGCGGATGATCCGGCGCAACTTCTTCGTCACCCGGCACCACGGACCCAAAGGCGCCTTCATCTACCATCCGCTGTTCCGCGAATTCCTCCTCGACCAGGCCCGCCGCCTGCCGCCCGAGGAGTATGTCGCCCTGCAGCGCAAGGCGGCGGCCATCCTTGAGCGCGACGGACAAACCGAGGCCGCCGTTGGCCTGTTGACTGCCATAGCCGACTGGCAGGGGATGAGCACCATCATCCTGTCCCATGCGCCGGGATTGATGCGCCAGGGACGCTATCTCGCCCTGCGCCGCTGGGTGGATCGGTTGCCCGACGAGGTCGTGGCGGACAATCCCTGGTTGCTGTTCTGGAAGGGAATGAGTCGGGTCTTCCTTGCGCCGCCCCAGGCACGACATTTCTTCGAAGGCGCCCACGTCGGCTTTCAAACCGCCAGTGACCGGACCGGCGCAATCCTGGCCGCCTCATGGAGCATTGTCGCCATCGTCATCAGCTACGACGGCTTCACCGCCGTCGATCGTTGGCGCACCATACTGAGCGGGCTTGCCACCAACCTGGACGCACTGCCACCCGAAATCGGGGCCACAGCTCTGTCGAGCCTGGTGATTGCCTGGGGGTTCAGGGATTTCACTCTCCGGGATGGAAACAATCTGGAACGGCGCGTGATGGAGATGGTCGAAACCGAGGCGACCGTTTTTCTCAAAATGCAGGCTCTGCATACGCTTTTCTGGCGGCGGCTTTATTATCAAGGCGCCCGGGAGGCCATGGCTCTACTGGGGGACATGCGGCGGATTGCCGAGGCTCCCTTCGGGCAACCGCTGTCGACGATTCTCCATCAATCTGCCGAGTTGCGATTCTTCCTTGGCACCGGTCAGCATCGGGAGTTGATGCGAACGGTCGAAGGTCTCATGGAACTCTCCCGGCACACCGGCGTCCAGTCCGAAGCCGAAACCATCTGGCCCTGCCTCAGCGCGGTAACCAGCTGCCTCAACCGGTTGGACCTGGAAGGGGCTCAAACCTGGTTGGAACAGATGCCGACCTGTGAACACTGGTCACCGTGGGCCCGCTCTTTTTATCACAACCAGTCCGCCAGGATGGCGCTGATCCGCGGCGAGCCCCGACAGGCCCTGGCTGACTCCGAATCGGCGCTGGAACTGTCGCAACGGGTGGGCAACGGTTTGACCAACTGCGACAACCGTCTGCTCCTGGCACAAATTTTTATCCAACTGGGAGAGCGCGAGGCGGCGGCGAACCACCTCCGCCAAGCCCGCCTCTTTGCCGAAGAGGCTGACTGCCGGTTCCTGCTTTCCATCACCAGGCTTGTCGAGGCCGCCCTGGCCCTTGACCACGGCGATGACAATCGGGCCCTGGAACTGCTCGAAACCGCCTTTTCCCTTGCCCGCTCGGGGGGGTACGCCTTCGGCATCTGCGACGACCCGCGGCTTGTCCTCCGCCTGTGCGAGCGGGCCTTAGAAGCAGGGATCGAAATCGATCATGTCCGGCTGATCCTCCGCCGGCGGGGGCTGATGCCGGCCACGCCGCCCGTCCACCTCGAACGATGGCCATGGCCGATACACATCCTCACCCTGGGCACCTTCACGCTCCTGGTGGATGATGAGCCCGTGACCTTTGCCCGGAAAACCCAGCGCAAACCCCTTGCCCTGCTCAAGGCGCTGATTGCCCTGGGTGCAAACGAGGTCCCTGAGGAGCGGCTGAGCGAAATCCTCTGGCCCGATGCCGAAGGCGACATGGCCCATCAGGTCATGGAGGTGACCCTGCATCGGCTACGCAAGCTGCTCGGCCACCAGGATGCCGTCACTTTCCGTGGGGGCCTCATGGGCCTCAACGAGCGGCTCTGCTGGGTGGACGTGCATGCGTTTGAGCGTTTGCTGGCCCTGGCCGACCAGGCGGCCAAACAGGGTGATACCGATCGACAGCGAACGCTGCTGGAAAGGGCCGTTACCCTTCGCCGGGGCGATTTCCTCGCCGCCGAGGGTGAAGAATGGTGGCTGGCTGCGCTTGCCGCCCGTCTGCAGAGCAAATACCTGCAAAGCCTCTGGCGGCTGGGCGAAATCATGGCTGAGGCGGGGCGGTGGGACCGGGCGGCGGACTGCTACGAAGGATGCCTTGGCACGAACGATTGCCTGGAGGAAACCTATCGTCGCCTCATGGTCTGTTATTACCGCATGGACAGACACTTCGAGGCGCTGGAGGTGTATCGCCGCTGCCGACAGACCCTCGCCAATGGACACGGAACATCCCCCTCGCCGGAGACCGAGGCTGTTCGGGCCGCCATCCTCCGGTATCGATAATTTTCTGCTCCATTCGATTTTCTTCCAATCGGTAAGCTATCTGCAAGGGGTCGCCTGCTAGTATTGCCCAGGACCCGGAGTTCGGAATGGTGCGCATGCGGATTATGCCTAACGCACCCGGACAGAACCGTTCACCCGCGCCTTGTCAAGCTGCTTCGAAGGGACGCCGCCGGGCCACTGTTCCAGGGGCAGTTGCGACAGCAGGAGTTGAGAAGAAAATGGATAACAGGAAGAAAGTGATGAAGCGACAACAGACCAAGGGGGGATCACGCCAAAAGGCTCCCGGATGCTGGCGCCGCAAGGCGGCCCGGTCCCTTGCGACGGGCTGCGCCGCGCTGGGTGCCACTCTGGCCATGGGATCGGCGGTTCAGGGGGCCGAGACCGTCATCTACACCGGAGTGGTGGGGCTGCAACCGGATCCAATGTTATCGACCCTTTCAGCGATCGGGCCAACAGGCATGAACACGCCGGGCGGCGCCACCAGCGTCAGCGACAATGACGTCAGTGTCAACTACACCCCTGATGGAACCAATGACATCACCGGCAGCGTATACGGCGCTTTCCGGTGGGACGCCACCGTCGTGCACGACAACCTGGTCACCCTCAACGACGGAACGGTGAGCGGATCGGTGACTGGCGGCTACAGCCATCAAGGCGCGTCGGAGGGGAACATCACCGTCGTCTCCGGCGGCACGGTGGATGCTGGTGGCAGTGTCACGGGTGGTTGGAGCAACTCCGGCGATGCCGGCAACAACCGTGTCGAGATCAGCGGCGGCACGATCAACACCGCAGTCCTCGGGGGATATAGCGTCAACGGCAACGCCAGCGGCAACCGGGCCATCGTTAACGGTGGCAACATGGTATACAATGTCGGCGGTGGCTTCAGCATGAACGGTCATGCCACCGACAACCATGTTGAAGTCAGGGACGGGTCGATCGGCACCGGAATCGAGGGCGGGTATAGCCTCAACGGCAATGCCGATGGCAACCGGGTCGAGGTCTCAGCCGGCACGGTGGGATTTTTCAGAGGAGGATACAGCCAATACGGGACTGCCAGCGGCAACCGCGCCATCCTTTCCGGCGGTACGATCGGGTACGAAGTCAACGGCGGAGCCAGCTTCACCGGCGATGCCACCGACAACCATGTCGAGATCTACGGCGGGACAGTCGGCACCCATGCCAGCGGCGGGCACAGTATCGATGGCAACGTCAGCGGCAACACCGTGACCCTTGCCGGTGGAGTGGTCTATGGCCCCGTTAGAGGTGGAGGG
>JAUWAH010000453.1 GCA_030602145.1 Desulfobulbus sp. | reverse complement strand
CTGCCGGACCTTGACTATTTCCGCCGGATCCTTGACATACCGGTCGGCCAGATGACTGATATGGACCAGGCCGTCCTGATGGACACCGACATCCACAAAGGCCCCGAATTTGGTCACATTGGTGACGATGCCAGGCAGCCGCATGCCGACCTCCAGGTCTTCCAGCTTGTCAATCCCCGGGGCAAAGACAAAGGCGGCAAACGATTGGCGCGGATCGCGGCCCGGTTTACCGAGTTCGGCCAGGATGTCCTCCAAGGTCGGCAGCCCGACCTCCTTATCCACATAGCGATGGAGGTCGATCCGTTGCCGCAGCGATGCATTCTCCATGAGGTCCGCCACACCGCACCCGCAATCCGCGGCCATTCGCCTGACGAGGTCATACCGTTCCGGATGCACGCCGGAACGATCCAGGGGGTTGGCGCCCTCACGGATGCGGAGAAAACCGGCGCATTGCTCAAAGGCCTTCTTGCCGAGCCGCGGCACCTGCAACAGGTGCCGCCTGTCGGTATACGGGCCGTTTTCACCCCGGTAAGTGAGAATGTTGGCGGCTAACGTTTCCCCCAGCCCGGAGACGAAGCTGAGCAGTTCCTTGCTGGCGCTGTTCACCTCCACCCCGACTTTGTTGACGCAACTGACAACCACATCCTCCAGACTTTGCTTGAGCGCTTTCTGGTTGACATCATGCTGATACTGGCCAACACCGATGGCTTTCGGGTCAAGCTTGACCAGTTCCGCCAGGGGATCCTGCAATCGGCGGCCGATGGACACGGCCCCCCGGACCGTAATGTCGTGCTCGGGAAATTCGGCGCGGGCGACCTCCGAAGCGGAATAAATGGAGGCGCCGCTTTCATCGACCATGGTGACGACCACCCCTGCGGGCAAGTCCAAACCACGCACAAAGGCTTCCGTTTCCCGACCGGCGGTGCCGTTGCCGATGGCGATGGCCTCAATGTCGTAGCGCTGGCATAACTCTCTCACCGTGTGCGCGGCTTCGGCCTGCTGCTGTGCGGACAGCAGCGGATAGATGGTGGTGTGATGCAGAAGCTCTCCCTGCCTGCCCAGACAGACCAGCTTGGCCCCGGTCCGAAACCCCGGGTCCAGGGCCATGGTCCGCTTTTGCCCCAGCGGGGCGGCGAGCAGCAGTTCGCGCAGATTGTCCGAAAAAACAGCGATGGCTTCCACGTCCGCCTGTTTCTTCAGATCCCCCCGCAGCTCGTTTTCCAGGCTGGGCGCCAGCAGTCGCTTATAGCTGTCGGCAGCGGCAAGGGCCACCTGCTGCCCGGCAAACCCCTTGGAACGCAGACATTGGCGGAACAGGATCTCCAGTGATTCAGCCTCGGGGGGACGAAAGGAAAGGCTGAGCACTTTCTCATTCTCGCCCCGGAACATAGCCAGCAGACGGTGGCCGGCTACCTTGCCCACCGGCTCCTGCCAGGCAAAGTAATCCCTGAACTTACTGCCGCGCTCCTCCTGGTTTTTCACCACGGTCGCGCCGATGATGGCTTTGCCCTGAAAAAGAGCGCGCAGCCGGGAGCGGACAGCGGCGTCCTCGCTGATCCATTCGGCCATGATATCGCGGGCACCGGCCAGCGCCTCCTCAACCGTCGCCACCTCCTTGTCCCGATCGATAAATGCGGCCGGCTCCACCTGCGAAACCTCCTGGTCGTAGAGCAGGCGCGCCAGGGGCTCCAGCCCCTTTTCCCTGGCTATCTGTGCCCGGGTTCTTCGCTTGGGGCGGTAGGGCAGGTAGAGATCTTCAAGGGCGGCGAGATCCGGCGCGGCGTTGACCGCCTGCCGCAGTTGGTCGCTGAGGAGTTCCCGTTCGTCAAGCGAGGCCAGGATCGCGACACGACGCTTGTCCAAGTCGGCCAGTTCAATCCGGCGATCACGAATAGCGGTGATCTGGACCTCATCGAGCAAAACGGTGGCCTCTTTCCGGTAGCGGGCAATAAACGGCACCGTTGCGCCGTCATCGAGCAGGGCGGCGACGGTTTCCACCTGCTCCACCCCGATACGCAACTCATTGGCAATAATCGGTGCAAACGTATCGTTTTTTGTCGAAGAATTGGTTGCTTGCATGCCACTTCCGCTCACTGGTCAGGTTGACGGGAAAGCATGTTCCCCGGTTGAATAGCCGCCGCCACCTTGTTTCCCGAACGGGCGACCGGCCGGTTGTGAGACCTCTCTCCAACGACCTGTTCCATCACTCCTGCTCGGGTTTCTGCAGAGTTCTCCTGAGATTCTCAAAAGTAAAAGAAAAGTAGAACGCACTGGCGGCGATATAGCCATTGACGATGAAACTGCTCCACGCAGAAAAGATGCCAAACCCGCCGGTGGTATTCGCATAAATGATGACGAGACCTGACAACATGAGAAAAAGGACAAGGTAGATATGCAGTTTTCTTTTCATCTGTTCTCCAAAAGTAAACCGCCTCGATGGGAGGCGGTTGCTTGCATGGTGTGACCCACGGTTGTTCACGTTGATGGATTGGTCAAAGGTCGGATAACGGTTTTTTGATCATTTCGAGCGGAGCGAAAAATCTCCGGAATATGCAGGCTTTTGCAAAAAGACGGTTGAGTCATTCCCGAGGTAGTCATCGGGAATCCAGTCCTGGAAAAATCAATGAGTTCTGGATTCCCGCTTTCGCGGGAATGACGAAAAAACTCGTCAGCAGTTCATTTTGCAAAAGGCTCTATGGGAAAGATTTCTCGCC
>JAUWAH010000073.1 GCA_030602145.1 Desulfobulbus sp. | reverse complement strand
CGATGCCACCGGACAGGCTTTTGCCGCCGCCCTGCGGAGCGCCGCCCAGCGCGGTGTTCAAGTGTCTCTGATATACGACAGCATCGGTTGCTTCGATACCCCCTCTTCTTATTTTCAAGCACTGCACCATGCCGGCGTTCAATGCCTTTCCTTCAACAAACCCGCCTTCACCAAACTTCATTGGCTCGATATCCGTGACCACCGCAAAATGGTGGTCATCGACGGGAACACGGCCTTTCTCGGAGGACTCAACGTCGGCGATGAGTATTCGGGATTTGGCGACAGTCTCGAACGATGGCGGGATGTCGGCATTCGTCTCGACGGGCCTGCTGCCTTGGAATTACAGCGATTATTCCATGAAACCTGGCTGCAGGAAGCGGGTGTCGCTATCAAGCAACAACCGGGACATGCCAGCTCGCCGGCGGGCGATGCCGACGTGATCATCGTCAACGGCTCGCCGCATCACAATCGGCCGCTGATCCGCAACTCCTTTCGCCTGGCGGTGGTGGGCGCGACGCGCAGCATCCGCATCATCACCCCCTACTTCCTTCCCGGACCGAGGGTGGTCCGTTCCCTGCTGCGGGCCGTCAAGCGCGGCGTCAGGGTGCAGATCATCCTGCCGTCGATCAGCGATGTGCCGGTGGTGCAGATGCTGAGCCGCGCCTACCTCAAACCGCTGCTGGAACACGGCGTCGATATCTTCACCCGCCAGGGGACCATCCTCCACGCCAAGGTGATGCTCATCGACAACCGGTGGGCAACCCTTGGCTCGGCCAACCTCGATTACCGAAGTTTTCATCGCAACTTCGAGATCAACGTCATCATCGACAGCCCGGCCTTCGGCGGACAGGTTGCAGCGCTGTTCACAGAGGAACTCCAGCAATCGCGTCGCATGACCCTGGCCGACCACGGGCGCGTCAACTGGCTTGAACGGTTCCTGGAGTGGCTGCTGACCCCGTTGAGCCGTTTTCTCTGAGATCCGTTTAACGCCTGCGTCGACCATGCCAGGCAACCAACCCCCCATCCCGGTGCACCAGGCTTCTCTTGCTTTTCGCATCCGCCGATGGTATCCATCACCACCTTGTGACGACAGCGGTCTGGCACGAAGCAAACCGTGCGGCATCAACCGCCGGGCCGCCGGCTCATCGACGGCCTCCGCCCCGCGATACCATGACCACCATCAACGAACCATGACCACCTATTGCATCGGTATCGACACCGGCGGCACCTACACCGATGCCGTCCTCATCGACACCCGCTCCCGGCAGGTGATTGCCTGGCAGAAGGAGCGGACAACCCCCCACGATCTCAGCCTCGGCGTCGGCCGGGCCTTGAGCGGACTGCTGTCCCCATCGGTGTCCCCCCGGGAGGTGACCGGACTGGCCGTGTCCACCACCCTGGCCACCAACTCCGTGGTCGAGGGGAGGGGAGCCCGGGTAGGATTGTTCGTGCTGGGCAATGTCCGCCACTTCAAGCTGCCGGTGGTGGCCAATATCTTCCTCAAGGGCGGCCATACCATCATCGGCGAGGAGGACGAACCCCTGGACATCGAGGGCCTGGTGGACACCCTGCCACGCCTGGCGTCCGAGGTGGACAGCTATGCGGTCTGCGGGGCGATGTCGATCAAGAATCCCGCCCATGAACTGGTGGCCCGGGAGGCCATCCGCCTCATCGACCCCAAACCGGTCTTCTGCTCGCACCAGGTCTCCGGCCATCCGGGCATGCTCGAACGCTCGGCCACCGCCTGTCTCCACGCCAAACTGATGCCGCTGATGACCGATTTCCTCGCCGCGATCCAGCGCTCCATGCTGACCGTCGGGCTCGATTGCCCGGTGACCATCATCTGCGGCAACGGCCGGGGCGAATCCCTGGACCGGATCGCCGATCAGGCGGCGGTCACCATGGCCAGCGGCCCGGCAGCCACAGCCCGCTTCGGGGCCTCCGACAGGACGGACACAGCCCTGGTGGTGGACGTGGGCGGCACCACCACCGATGTCTGCCTGATCAGGGAGGGCAAGCCGGTGCTCAACCGGGAAGGGTGCACGATCGGCGAATGGCGGACCCATGTCGAGGCCGTGGACATGTACACCGCCGGCGCCGGCGGCGACAGCCATGTGGTTTGCCATCGGGACGGGCGGATCACCCTGCACACCACCCGCGTCCAGCCCCTGGCCATGACCCCGGATCTGCCCGACCCGGGTCGGTGGCTGCGCCGCGACACCGATCCCTATCTGGTCCTGCCGGTGCCCGGACTCGACCCCGACCTGATCCGCCGGGATGCGCTCCTCCGCCATCTGGCCGACCACGGACCGACATCACCAAGCGATCTGGCCGCGCACACCGGCGTGGGCGGCATTCATCTGGAAAAACAGATGGAGCGGCTGTTGTTTCTTCAGCAGGTGGTGGTCACCGGCTTTACCCCCACCGACGCCCTCCATGTCCTCGGTCTGCTCCGGATCGGCGACGACGCGGCGAGCCGCAGCGGCGCCACGATCCTGGCCGACCAGATGGGCCTGCCCGTCGATACCCTCTGCGAACGGGTCATCAGCGCCACCGAAGCAGCCATCGAGACCATAATGCTCACCTATCTGGCCCGTTCCATCTGGCCGGACGGGCAAAGTGCCCCCTTTCTCAACCGGCGGGACAACGACCTGTTCGCTGTCCACTTCACCCTCAAGCTGCCGATCATCGGCATCGGCGCCGCCGCCAGTTTCTTTCTTCCGGCCATTGCCAGGCGATTGGGCACCACCGTCGCCTTCCCCGATCGCTATGAGGTGGGCAACGCCATCGGCGCCGCCCTGATCGCCTCGGAAGCTTGATGCATTGGTAAAAAGTCGGAAAACGGCCATTTTGTCATTTCGAGCGTAGCGAGAAATCTCCGAAATAACTGAGAGATTTCTCGTCGCTGCGCTCCTCGAAATGACAGAAATCGACTTTTTACGAGATCATCAAGCTTGACTACCCGGCCGACGAGGGACCTGGTCACCACGACCAGGGTAACCCTTTCAGCTTTACTTCCTGGGTGTTCTGGTTATCTTTGAGAAGAACTCTCAACACTATCCAGCAAACCGGCCATGGACCTGTTCCTCACTCAATTTGACAGCTATTTGCAGACCTCGCTGGTTGCCTCGCTGGCCGTCGCCTTCCTCGGCGGCCTGCTGGCCAGTCTGACCCCTTGCGTCTATCCCATGATTCCGATCACCGCCGGAGTGATCGGACACGCCAACGTCGGCGGCTCCAAACGACGCGGGTTTTCACTTTCCCTGCTCTACGTCACCGGCATGGCCCTCACCTACGCCGCCCTCGGGGTGTTCGCCGCCGCCACCGGCCGCTTTTTCGGCACCGTCAACAGCAGCCCTTGGACCTTTCTTGTGGTCGGCAATGTCATCCTGGTCTTCGCCCTGATCATGCTCGATGTGATCTCCCTGCCGACCCTCGCCGGAGGCAAGGGCAGACCGATCGGCTGGGCGGGCATCTTCCTGGCCGGAATCTCCTCCGCCCTGGTGGCCGGACCCTGCACTACGCCTATCCTGGGGTCCTTGCTGGCCTATACCGCCACCACGCAAAGCCTGATTACCGGCGGCCTGCTCCTGTTCACCTTCTCCCTGGGCATGGGGGTCCTGCTGCTGGGCGTGGGCACCTTTTCCAGCATGCTGGCCGCCCTGCCCCGCTCGGGTCGCTGGATGGTGGGCATCAAGAAAACCATGGGCGTACTCATGCTGGGTGTTGCCCAATATTTTTTCATCAAGGCCGGCGGTCTCTTCCTCTGAGGTCGTCCCCACTTCCTTTTTTCGCACCGTGACCACGACATGACACATCTTCCCCGCACCCTCCTGCTCTTTTTGGCCCTGCTGTTTCTCCCCTGCGCGCGGTCGGCGGCCCAGCCGGGCCAGACACTGATCCCGTTCAAGGGCACCGGTCTCGACGGTCAGCCCTACGACCTCCAGCAGAGCATCGGCAAGCAGCCGGTGATGCTGATCTTCTGGGCCTCATGGTGCCCGACCTGCCGAACCGAAGTGCCGAGGGTCAACAAACTGGCTGAAAAGTACCGTCCCCAGGGCATGGAATTCGTGGCGATCAACGTCGGCTTCAACGACTCGCTGGAGCGGGCCCAAGCCTTTGTGCGGAGCACCGGCATGACCTACCCGGTCTATTTCGACGGTTCGAGCACCATCACCGAGAGCTACCGGATCCAAGGCGTACCGACGATCATCATCGCCGATAAACAGGGGGTGATCCGTTACCGCCAGTTCACCGCCCCGGACCTCACCGAGGCCGGCTTCACCGAACTGATGGTGGAGTAAAGGCAGGGGGAATCAGGGTTCGTCGTCCGGACCGACGACCGTGTAGGCTTCCTGCACCTCCCGGGGGATCGAAACCGGCTTGCCGGTGTGCAGGTCGCAGAAGATGAACTGGGTGGAGGCGGCGGCCAGGACCACGCCGTCCGCAGGGCGAAGAAACCTGTACTTGCGCAGGGACCGGATCTTGTGAAAATCCGCCACCCAGGTCAGGACGGCCAGCGCGTCGCCGGCATAGGCGGAGTGGAAATACTCGATGGCGTGGGAGCGGATGATCCAGGTTCGGCCGAGGGCGAGGTACCGCTCCGGCGGCCAGCCGAGGGAGGTGGAATGGGTCATGGCCGCCTCCTGCATCCAATGGACGTACTGGACGTTGTTGACGTGGCCGTTGACGTCGATGACCGACGGCGGCACCACCAGTTCAACCCTGCCGATGGCCGCCATCACCTGCCCTTGACGGTCATGTTGAAGCCGGTCAGGTTTCTTCCCGTGGCCGCCAACAGTCGCTGCTGGGCAAGCTGGCAGGCAACCAGGGCCTGGGCGAGGCGGCCGTAGGTGGTCACCAGATCGCGCTGGGCCTCATTCAGACGGACCAGGGAGGACTCGCCGGCCTCATACTCGTTTTTGGCCAGCTCCCGGTTCTCTTCCACCAGCTTCACCGTTTCGCGCTGCAGGCGCAACTGGTCGACAGCGGCGGCCAGCAGAGCGAGATCCTGGCGGATCTCCGCAGCCACACTGTTGCGCAGTCCCGACAGCGTATGGACCGCCTCCCGCTTGGCCTGCTCGGCCTCCACCACCCGGGCGGTGTCGCCGCCGCCGGCGAACAGATTCCAGCTCATGTTCACGGCCACGGTGTTGCCGAAATCGTCTTCGGTCAACTTGGCATCACCCTCCCTCGCCCCTTCCAGGAAGCCGGCGATCTGCACCTTGGGATAATAGGGTGCCTTGGCCGCTCCGGTTGCTGCTTCGGCCTGTTTGATCACCCACTCCAACCGTTGGATATCGGGACGAACCGCCAGGGCCTGGGCGATCAGCGTGTCCGGATCGTCCTTCTGATCCGGAGGTGCGGCATTTCTGTCCAGTTCGGCCAGGCGGACGCGGGAAGGCAAGGCCGCTTCGGACAGTCCCAACAGGGCGGCCAAACCGTATCCCGCCGCCTCGAACTCCCGCTGCGCTCTGATCAGGCTGGTTTTGGCGGAGTTGACCTGGACCCGGATGTTGAGGACATCGCCCCAGGGACCGGCGCCGACCTTGAACCGATTCTGGGCGTCCTCCAACTGGCGATTGTAAAAGGTCTCGTCGGCGCGGTTGATGTCGATATAGGTCTGGGCCAGTTGGGCGTTGAGGAAGGCCTCGGCCACCGCGGCGACCAGCAGCCGGCGGCTGTCGATCAGCGCTGCCCCGGAAGCCTGCTCGTCGTAGGCTGCCTGCCGCTCCTTGAAGGTGCGGTAAAAGCCGTCGAACAGCACCCAGGTGGCCTCCACCCCGGAGCGGTAGATGGTCGCGGTCTGATCCGTCGTCCCTCCGAGCAGCGCGGTGAGGGCGCGATTGCTGGCATGGCTGGTGTCGGAAAGGTGCTGCCGGGAAGCTGAGCCGGTCAGGTCAAGACTCGGCCACCAGGCCGCCACCGCCTGCCGGACCCGGGCCCGGGCCTGTTCGATGCGCGCCTCGGCCGCCGCCATGTCGGGGTTACCCGCAAGGGCCAGGGCCTGGGCGGTCTTAAGATCCAACACCTTGACGGTTGCCAAGTCGGTAACCGTCGACCGCTCCATGGCCCGCACATCGCCAAGCCAGCATAGGGCGATCAGCACTGCCACCATTATCCGTTGCATACCCACTCCTCCAGCCACGCACTGCGATATCGTTGCATGTCTTCTCTTTGCATGATGCCGTACCCTGTTCCGTCGGTCGCCGAAACGTGACCCACTTCGGGGACTGCGCACATTGTCGGCACTATATCGCACTTCCCGGCGAGGAGTGCACCAGAAAAACGCACCATCTGCACAGCGGCAACCGGCCGGGACAGCCGGTGCCGTTCGGAACTGCGGCAAGGGGCGGTGCATGGACGGAAAGAAAAGGGAGGTGGGTGAAGGAACGACAAGGATCAGTGGACGACCTTCCCCGGATGGCCCCGCAGTCGGCTGCCTCGGTAACAAGGCAGCCGGTCGCAGGTCGGCAAGAACGGTCAGCGGGTTCTCTATCCGGGACCACAACCCCGGATGCTGTTGGCCCCCTCCTGCGCTGAACTCGTCAGGCAGGGGCCAGCCGGTCAGCCGCACTCAATACAGGGACAGTTTCTTCAAGAAGCGAACGGCCAGCAGGTAGGCGGCCGCAACCACGACCACCCAGGCAACCGACAAGAAAATGGACATCGTCGACATCATGGAATTCCTCGCAAATGAAAAGGGAAAGCCGGAGGAGGCACCGGGCCTCCTCCGGAAACTCTGTCATATCAGCTTCAGTAGGCGGATCGGTCGCCGGTATCCTCGATCTTGATCTTCTCCCGGTTCATGAGCCACCAGACATAGGCAATGTAGGCCAGGACAAACGGGATCCCCAGGGCCACATAGGTCATGACCTTGAGGGTATAGGGGCTGGAGGAGGCATTGTAGATGGTCAGGCTCGACTGCAGATCCACCTTGGACGGATAAAAGGCGGTGTTATTGTAGGCCGGCAGGAGGAGCACGGTCAGGCCGATCAGGACGGTCCCGAGACCGCCGGCCCAGATGCCCCTGGTTTCATCGGTCTTGGCAGTTTTCCAGGCGCCGAGAACCAACAGGGCCAGGCCGGCGACCAGCAGAACGAGCAGCCAGGGGTTGGCCAGCAGGTTGCGCAGGAATTTGAAGCTGACGATCTCAATGGTGCCCTGATCGTCAACGATGCCATACCCCCGCATGAACAGGAGCGAGGTGACGATCAACAGACAGAAGGGCAGGGAGAGGAGCAGGTTCTGCCAGCAGGCGGTGCGCAGCCGGGACCCCATCTCCGGGACCTCGCCCAGTTCCAGATTGTTCACCAGGTACATGGCCCCCAGGGTGCGGGCATTGAAGACCAGGAAGACCCCCAGGGCGATATTGAAGATCGACGAGACCGACGGGCTGAGAGCCGCTTCCAGGCCACGGAAGGGATGGGTCCAGGTGACGAAGTTGTTGCTGTCCAACTGAAAATGGGAACCGGTGAAAAAGGTGCCGACCGCGGCGCCGATCAGCAGGATACCGACCACACCGTTGATGAACAGAAACCCCTCGTACACCAGGCTGCCGAAGATGTTCCATGGTTTGCGGCGGAATTCGTAGCTGACCGCCTGGACGACGAAGGTGAACAGAATCAGGATCCACACCCAGTAAGCCCCGCCGAAGGAGGTCGAGTAAAACTTGGGGAACGAGGCGAACAGCGCCCCGCCGAAGAGGACCAGGGTGGTGAAGGTCAGTTCCCACTTGCGGCCCAGCGAGTTGATCACCAGGTCTTTTTCGGTCTGGCTCTTGGCCACCTGCCACAGCAGGCTCTGACCGCCCTGGACAAAGGTGAGGAAAAGAAACAGGGAGCCCACCACCGCACAGATCAGCCACCAGAGATGTTGCAGGGTCTTATAATCGAGTTGTTCAATCATATCAGTTTTCCTCCGGTCCGATGTTGACCTGTTTGACCATGATGGCGATTTGAGCTATGAGCAGCAGGGTGAAGACCACCAGGAACATGACAAAGGTGGTCTGCACCGTGCCGGTGGTCAGGTTGGTCCGGGCAATGGTCACCGGCATCAGACCCTGAATGGCCCAGGGCTGGCGACCGACTTCGGCCACGATCCAGCCGGCCTGCGATGCGATCATGCCGAGCAGGTAGGTAGTGGTGCCCAACCCCAGCAGCCACTTCTTGCCGGCCAGCGTCCCCTTGAAGGAAAAGTAGAGATAACCGATGAAAATCAACGGAAAGAGGGAACCCAGGATCACCATGACATGGAAGGCATTGAACGACAGGGCCACCGGCGGCACCGCCTCCTCGGGCTTGGTCAGATACCCGTAGCCGAGGTGTTCCTTGTTCTCGTTGAAGGCGGCAAGGTGCACTTCGGCGGCTGACTTGTCGCCGGCTTTCTTGGCCTCCCGGTAGGCATCCAGGCTGGCCACCGCCTTCTTGCCCATTTCCATCTTCTGCACCGCGCCGAGCACCTCATGTTCGGCGTTGCCGTAGACTAGGTCCTTCATGCCCGGGACAAAGGAACCGAACGAGCGGTTGGCCATCAGGGACAGCAGTCCGGGAATGTGCAGGTTGTAGCCGATGAAGGGTTCCCTG
>JAUWAH010000281.1 GCA_030602145.1 Desulfobulbus sp. | reverse complement strand
CGGCCAACGACTCCAACAGCGGCACGGACCGCGCTTCGTTGCAGAAAGAAATTGCTCAGCTGCAACAGGAACTCGACCGTATCGCCACCACCACCTCCTTCAACGGCAAGAAGGTGCTGGATGGTTCGTTCACCGCCCAGTCCTTCCAGGTAGGCGCCAACGCAGGCGAAACCATCTCCTTCTCCGTTGGCGGCGCCTCCTCAACCCAGATTGGTGCGCATCAGTATAAAGCTGCAGGTACGATTAATACGGCGACCAACGCGTCTGACAACACTGTAGCATCTCAGACATTAACTGTGGCCGGTTCTTTAGGATCGGAAACGGTTTCTGTTGCCGCGGATGATACTGCACGCGCCATTGCTGCATCGATCAATAATGTTGCCAATGATACTGGTGTATCCGCCACTGCCACTACCTATGCTCAACTGAAAGTCACTGGCTCAGGAGGGCCGCAAAGTTTCGACCTGGTCGGGAAGAATACCGGCACAGGTGCGGCAGAAACCATTTCCGCGAACATCACCGACATTAACGATCTAACAGAACTTTCTGATGCCATCAATGCCAAGGCTGCTTCCACTGGTATTTACGCGTCGCTATCAGACGACAAAGGTACCATCACTCTTAAAAATGCCGAAGGGTATGATATTGACCTGACCTGGAAGGCGGGAGCAATGACTGTCCAGGGTGTAGCTGCCGATGGTGAAACGGTAACGGGATCTGCGGTGAATTTGGCCACAGGGAACACTGCGGTGAATGTTGGCGGTAACCTGACCTTCAACGCCGAGAAATCTTATTCTGTCACGACGAGTGCAGCCGGCACAATCAGTGGTTCGGGTGTGACTACCATGGCCAGCAGTCTGACTTCTGTTGGCGAGGCTGATATCAGTACTCGGGCTGGCGCCGAAGAAGCCCTGCAAATCATCGACTACGCCATCAGCTTTGTCGATACTGAGCGGGCCAATCTCGGTGCCATCCAGAACCGGTTTGAATCTACCATCTCCAACCTGCAGAACATCTCCGAGAACGTTTCGGCTGCCCGGTCGCGGATCCTGGATGCGGACATCGCCCAGGAAACCTCCAACATGACCAAGCAGAACATCCTGCAGCAGGCCGGTGTCTCCATCCTGGCCCAGGCCAACCAGAGCCCGCAGTTGGCCCTGAGCCTGCTCCAGTAAACCAATCCCTGCCCCGGGGCGGCCGTTTTTCGGTCGCCTCGGATTTTTGGTGCTTGGCGGAGAGATTTCTCCCTTGGTTGAAATGACAGAAAGAAAAGTCGTCGAAATGACAGGCTGAAGTGTAGGCCGACGATAGACCAAAGCGTTGCACCACGATGGACAAAATCGCTTTCAAGCACCATCCCAACCAACCATGTTCATGCGACAGGGAGGTCCACAGATGAACATCGAATCCATGGGCGCGGCCAATGTGAGTCCGCCCCGCAGTAATGAACCGGCCCAGCAGGTGGAGCGAAGGCGGCAGGAAAGCCAAAGCCAGCCGCAGGCCGCTCCCCAGGAAAGCAAGGTGGCGCCGGAGGAACTGCTCAATCAGATCAAGGCGATCACCGAGGACGGACTGTACAGTGTCCGCTTCGAGCGCGACAGCGGCAGCGAGGATTTAGTCGTTAAGATCGTCGACAGCGATACCGATGAAGTCATACGGCAGATTCCGCCGGAAGAACTGCTCAACCTGAGTAAGCACCTCAAGGAATTAAGCGGCAACCTGATCGATACCGTCAGCTAATAGGCAGCAACGGGAGACTTTCGCCATGACCATTCAATTCGGCGGCCTGGCCACAGGACTGGATACCGGCAACATCATCGAGCAATTGATGAACCTCGAACGCAAGCCGATCGTCCGGTTGGAAACTGATAAAACCTGGCTCAACAACCGATTGTCCGCCTTTACCGAACTGGACAAACGGTTGAAGTCGTTTGCCGATGCGATCAAAAACCTCAACTACCGTGACACCCTGCTGCAGCGGTCGGTCAAGCAGAGTTCCGAGGAGTTCCTCTCCGCCACTGCGTCCAGGGAAGCGCTGCCTGGAACCAGCTATCAGGTGGAGGTGGTCTCCCTGGCCCAGGTGCAGAAATCGGTGGCCCAGACCGGAGTGACCAGTAAAACGAGCAGCACCTTGGGCACCGGCACCCTCAACCTGACCGTGGACGGAGTCGATCGCAGCATCGAGATCACAGCCAGCAATAATTCCCTTGAAGGGATCATGCAAGCCATCAACAAGGCGGACCTGGGCGTGTCCGCGGCGATCATCAACGATGGTTCGGCCACGCCCTACCGGTTAGTGCTCACCGGAGCCAACGTGGGCAAGACCTTTTCCATGGACAGCAGTGGCCTGACCGGCTCCACCGACACCCTTGGCCAGTTCAATGTCGACGACGGCACCGGCACCATCACCAATCCGCCGGTGCAGGCAGCCACCAAGGCCCACATCCGGGTGGACACCATCGACATCTACAGCGATTCCAACACCCTCACCGAGGCCATTCCCGGCATGACCCTGGACCTGCTCCAGGCCAAGGAGGGCACAACCACCTCCCTCAATATCGCCATCGACAAGGGGGCCATCCAATCGACCATCGAGGCCTTTGCCAAGGGCTACAACGAGGTGGTCAGCTTCATTACCGGCCAGTCGAAGATCAATGGTGAGGGCGGTGGCGTGCTGGGCGGCGATGCCAGCATCAACGCCATCAAGCGGCGGCTGCAGAGCATGCTCACCCAGCCGTTCAAGAATTCCGGCGTGTTCACCACCATGTCGCAACTCGGCTTTGAAACCCAGAAAGACGGCACCCTGGTGGTCAACGACAAGACCCTGTCGGCGGCGATTACCAACAATCTCGACAGCGTGGTCAGCCTGCTGGCCGGCGAAGAGGGCAGCAAGGGGCTGGGTATCCAGTTCAAGGATTATCTTTACGAGATGACCAATTCGGGCACGGGCATGCTCCGAGGGCACAAGGAAAGCATCGACAGCAACCTCAAACGGATCGACACCAAAATCAGCGCTGCGGAAGCCCGCCTCGAGCAGCGACAGAAGACTCTGGAGGCCCAGTTCAGCGCCATGGAGACCCTGGTCAGCGGCCTGAACGCCCAATCGACCTACCTGAGCCAACAGATGGAGTCGATCAGCAACATGATGAATTACAGGAGATAATAATGAACGGATACGCCAACCAATACCTGGCCAACAGCGTCCAATCGGCCTCACCGGAGCAGTTGATGCTGATGCTGTATGACGGGGCCATCCGCTTCATCACCCTCGCCATCCAGGCCATCGACAACGGCCAGATCGACAAGCGTGCCTACTATATCAACAAGACCTCGGCCATCGTCTCCGAATTCGCCGCCACCCTGGACCACGACCAGAACGCCACCCTGGCCGAAGATCTCGATGCCCTCTACGGCTACATGCTCAAACGGATGCTGGAGGCGAACCTGCGCAACGATGCCGAACCGCTGCACGAGGTAAAAAAGCTGCTGGCCGACCTCCGGTCCACCTGGGCCCAGGCCATCGACATCAACAAGAAGGAACAGAGGCAGGCAGCCGGCATAGAGGAGCAGTCCTCAGAACCCCTGGCCTATCGGCCGCTGGCGGCGGCAATGTAAAATGGACATGGAGACGACTCGATTGATAGAGGAGGCCGTGGGCCGCTATCGGCTGCTCGACCAGCTTGGATGCGAGATCGAACGGGCGGTGCACGATGGCGACTTTGCGGCGCTGCCCTGGCACTGCGGCGAGTTGAACCGATTGCAGGCCGAGGCCGAGGCCGCCGACAACGCCCTGTCCACCCTGGTGTGGCAATGACCTGAGCTGCTGGACACCCCCGCCCTTAAGGAATGGCACGGCCTGATGCTGACCATTCACGACCGCAACCAGCGGCTGCTGCCGCACCTGGCCGGCATCATGGCCGTGCAGCGCGATGAGCTGCGCACCCTGCAGCAAGGGGCCTCGGTGCTCCAGCGTTATCGCCCCCATTCCACCCAAACCGGCGGCCGGATCAGTTCCTCGGGATAACGGTCAACCGGCGGGCACGCCGGGCGAATCAGCCCTGCCCTGATTTTTTCAGTCATTGCCCATCGGTCTCAATAATTTCCTTCCTTTCTCGAACGCCTTGTGGCAATCTAGAAAAAAATCCGATTTCCAATCGCAGAGAAGGGAACACCTTGCCATCATTGACACAATTCTTCCAGACCATCAAGGAGGGCATGGCCGTACGCGCCGCCGTGCCGCTGACGGGCACGACGGGAAAGGAACGGTTCCACTGCATCTACGGGAAAGCTGAGTTGCCGGCCTTCACCCTGACCTTTCCCCACGACGAACCACCCATCGAACAGGTCGATGACACCGGGATCTGCACGGTCCTGTTCGATTTCAGCGACCAGACCGTTGCCGCGACCGCATCCATCAA